>CAZAGA010000064.1:4401-7807 GCA_964484335.1 uncultured Anaerolineaceae bacterium | reverse complement strand
GTGATGAAACAACGCCCGGCGCTTTCAATTTGCCCGGACAGGGATTTCAATTCATTGATTTTCTGCGTCGAATATTGGATATCCAGGTAATCGACCCCGGCTTCCAGGGCAGCCAGCGCTACCTGGCGAGCGTATTTCGCTGTGCTTGAAGCGACCAGGATCATTTCACAGCCGGCCAGGGCTGCAGCCAGGCTGGCCGGATCGCGGGCGTCGACCGCTGCTCCGCTCACCCGCTCGGCGCCAACCACCTGGTTTAATTCCCGCACCGCGCGCTCCGCCTTCTCCCGGTTCCGCCCAGCGATCACAATCGGCCGGTCGGTTTCTTCCACCAGCAACCGGGCCAGCACCCGGCCGGTATTGCCATACCCCCCTAAAAGGAAAATCTTAGGTTTGTTCATCAGGTTTTTCGCCAAAAAGACAGAAATGCTCCGATTTCAGCCTGAACGGGCAGTTATAATTATACCCTCAGGAGAACCCGATGCACTTCGACCCTTTCTCAATCGAATTTCAGGCCAACCCTTATCCCACTTACGCCCGGCTTCGCCAGGATGCACCCGTCTTCTGGCACGCCCCCACCCACCTGTGGTACTTCAGCCTCTACGAAGATGTCTCGACCTTGCTGCGCGATCGCCGGCTGGGCCGCAGCATGCGCCACCTGCGCCCCGAGCCAGCCCCGCCGCCTCACCTAGCGCCTTTCCAACGCCTGAGCGATTTCTCGATGTTCGACATGGAGCCGCCCGACCACACCCGCCTGCGCCGGCTGGTTTCAGCGGTCTTCACCCCCCGGCGCGTCGAAGCCCTCCGCCCGCAAGTTGAATCTGCCGCCGAAGGATTGCTCGACCAGGCCCTGGCCAAGAGAACCTTCGACCTGCTCGAAGATTTCGCCGTCCCCCTGCCGGTAATGGTGATCGCCGACCTGCTCGGGGTGCCGGAAGCCGACCGGCCGCGGCTGCGCCCCTGGTCGAATGCTATCGTCGCCATGTACGAGCTGGAGCATACCCCCGCCCAGGAAACTGCCGCTATCCAGGCCGCCACCGAATTCTGGGAATACCTGCGCTGGCTGGCTGCCGAGCGCCGCCGCCAGCCGCAGGAAGACCTGGTCAGCGCCCTGGCTGCCGTCACCGACGCCGAAACCGGCGCCCAGCTCAGCGAGTCCGAGTTGATCGCCACCTGTATCCTGCTGCTCAACGCCGGTCACGAAGCCACCGTCAATGGTTTGGGCAATGGCATGCTGGCCCTCTTTCACCACCCATCCCAGCTCGAGCGCTTGCAGAATGATCCTGCTCCGGCTTTGATCCGCACTGCGGTCGAGGAAATGCTCCGCTTTGATACCCCCGTCCAGCTCTTTAAACGCTGGGTGCTCGAAGACCTGGAATACAAAGGCCTGTTCTTCAAACAAGGTGAACAAATCGCCTTGTTCTTCGGTTCCGCCAACCGCGACCCGGCCCAGTTCGAGCGACCCGATGAGTTGCAGATCGACCGCCGGGACAACCCGCACATCTCGTTCGGCGCCGGGATCCACTTCTGCCTCGGCGCGCCGCTCGCCCGGCTGGAGCTCAATGTCGCCCTCGGCAGCCTGTTCCAGCGCGGCCGCCGTTTACGCTTGGTGGAAGAACCCACCTGGCGCCAGTCTTTCGTCATCCGCGGCCTGGAAAGACTGCTCGTCCGCGGCTAAGAACGGCCCAGCCAGTCGAATCAAGATTTTCTCCGCCCGACTCCACTGGGGACGGGTAAAATAGTGATCAAATCGCAGGTTGAAGTAGGAGGCAATCAATGAGCAGCCCGGAACAAGCAACCCAAACCCAGTTGCGAAATATTGAAGCCCGGACCGGCAAATCCCTGGCCGAGCTGACCGTCCTGGTTCAAAACAGCGGATTGAGCAAGCATAGCGAAATTCGCAGTATGTTAAGTGAACAGTTTGGCCTGGGCTACGGCGACGCCAGCACCCTGGCGCACTATGCCATGCAGTCTGACGGCGAGCGAGCGGCAAAAGCCCAGGGCTTGTCCCTTGACCAGACGCTGGATGAGATTTACACCGGCGCTAAAGCCAGCCAGCGCCCGATCCACGAAAAGCTGGTCGCCGCGATCCAGGAATTTGGCCCCTACGAAACCGCCCCCAAGAAAGGCTACGTCAGCCTGCGCCGCAAACGCCAGTTTGCCATGCTCGGTCCAGCCACCAATACCCGCTTTGAGCTCGGTTTGAACCTGAAAAACGCCGGCCCATCCGAGCGGCTGATCGAAATGCCGCCCGGCAGCATGTGTAACTACAAAGTGCGGCTGACTGACCCCGAGCAGGTCGATGAAGAGCTGGTCGCCTGGATCAAACAGGCCTACGAGAGCGCCGGGTAGAGCCGCCGATGATCCCCGCCAACCTGATCTCTCCCGCTTTCTCCGACCTGCAGATCACCCCCCAGCAGGTCATCGACGATTACCGCCTGGTTTACCGCAGCCGCCAGGCCAGCCTGGTCGGCCGCCGTGAAGTGATGGGCGGCAAGGCCAAGTTCGGCATCTTCGGCGACGGCAAGGAGCTGCCTCAGGTCGCCATGGCCCACGCTTTCCAGCCCGGCGATTGGCGCTCTGGCTATTACCGCGACCAGACCCTGGCCCTGGCCACTGGGATGACCACCCTGGAGCAGTTTTTCGCCCAGCTTTACGCTCATGCCGACGCCTCCGCCGATCCGGCTTCCGCCGGGCGGATGATGAACGCCCATTTCGGCACCCGCAGCCTGGACGAGCAGGGCGACTGGAAGGACCTGACCGCCCAACCCAACTCGGCCTCGGATGTCTCGCCGACCGCCTCGCAAATGCCGCGCGCCGTTGGCCTGGCCTATGCCTCCAAGCTCTATCGCCAGGTAGACGAGTTGGCCGGCTTCACCCAATTCTCGAAAAATGGCCAGGAGATCGTCTTCGCCACCATCGGCAACGCTTCCGCCGCCGAAGGCCTGTTTTGGGAATCGATTAATGCGATCGGCGTGCTGCGCGTCCCCGCCATCGTCACCGTTTATGATGATGGCTACGGCATCTCGGTCGCCAACGAGCACCAGATCGCCAAGGAAAACATCTCCGAGCTGCTCGAGGGCTTCCGCCGCCCGCCCGGAGAGTGCTGCGACGGCTTCGACATCTACACCATCCGCGGCTGGGATTACCCCGCCTTGCTCCTGGCCTACCGCCAGGCTGCCGAAGTCGCCCGCACCGAGCAGATGCCTTCCCTTGTGCATGTCTCCGAACTCACCCAGCCGCAGGGCCATTCCACCTCCGGCAGCCATGAGCGCTATAAATCCAAAGAACGCCTGGAATGGGAAAAGGAATACGATTGCCTGCGACAGTTTCGCCTGTGGTTGGTTGACAAAGGCCTGGCTACCCCGGCCGAGTTGGACGCCTTCGAAGAGGAAGACCGCCAGGCGGT
>CAZAGA010000064.1:0-4301 GCA_964484335.1 uncultured Anaerolineaceae bacterium | reverse complement strand
GAAATCCTCAACGCCGCCTTCGAGGCCGCCCTGGCGCGCGAGCCGCGCCTGGTGGCCTTTGGCGAGGACGTCGGCCGCCTGGGCGATGTCAACCAGGCCTTCCGCGGCCTGCAGGAGAAATTCGGCCCGCTGCGCGTCGCCGACACCGGCATCCGTGAGGCCACCATCCTCGGCCAGGCGATCGGCATGGCGTTGCGCGGCCTGCGCCCGCTGGCCGAAATCCAGTATCTCGATTACGTGCTCTACGCCTTGCAGTTGATGTCCGACGACCTGGCCACCCTGACCTGGCGCACCAAAGGCGGCCAGCGCGCCCCGGTCATCCTGCGCACGCGCGGCCACCGCCTGGAAGGCGTCTGGCATTCCGGCTCGCCTATGGCCGGCATCATCCACCTGGCGCGCGGCATGTACGTCTGCGTCCCCCGGAATATGACCCAGGCTGCCGGCTTCTACAACACCCTGCTCCAGGCCGAAGAACCCGCCCTGGTGATCGAGACCCTCAACGGCTACCGCCAGAAAGAGACCCAACCCGATAACCTCGACCGCTTTAGCCTCCCGCTCGGCGTCCCCGAGATCCTGCGTCCCGGCGGCGACCTGACCCTGGTCACCTACGGCGCCTGCTGCCGGATCGCCCTCGAAGCCGCCGAAGCGCTCAGCCAGGCCGGCATCGAAACCGAGGTGATCGACGTCCAGACCCTGCTGCCGTTCGATCGTTTTGGCGTGGTCGGCGAGTCGCTACGCAAGACCAATCGCCTGCTGCTGGTTGATGAGGACGTCCCAGGCGGAGCGACAGCTTATTTGCTCCAGGAGATCCTGGAAAAGCAGGGCGGCTATGCCTGGCTCGACTCTGCCCCGCGCACGCTCAGCGCCGCCGCCCACCGCCCCGCCTACGGCTCAGACGGCGATTACTGGTCCAAGCCCAACGCCGAAACCATTTTCGAGGCTGCCTACGAGCTGCTCCACGAAGCCCGCCCGGCCCGCTATCCGCTTTTCTATCGCTAACCCTTACGGAGACCACACATGCCACAACCTGTCCGGATGCCCCAGTTGGGCGAGTCAGTCACCGAAGGCCTGCTGACCAAATGGCTGAAAAGCCCCGGCCAGCCGGTCCAGGAAAATGAAGCCCTGGTTGAAATCAACACCGACAAGGTCGACACCGAGATCCCCAGCCCGGCCTCCGGCGTCCTGCTGGAGCTGCTGGCCGCCGAAGGCGCTACGGTCAAGGTCGGCGACATCCTGGCCTGGATCGGCCAGCCCGGCGAAGGCGGCGCTTCGACTACCCCCAACGCAGTTGGGGCGCTCCGCGCGCCTGGCATAGGCATCCTGAGCGCCCCAGGAGTACCTGGGGTAGTCGAAGGCACCCTGAGCGCCCCAGGAGTACCTGGGGAGGTCGAAGGGTCCGCCAGGCCTGGCTTCCTCTCCCCGCTGGTGCGCCGTATCGCCCACGAGCACAACCTGGACCTGCGCCAGGTGCGCGGCAGCGGCCTGGGCGGTCGGATCACCAAGGACGACGTCCTGGCTTACCTGGCCGCCCCGCCCCAGGCAGTTGCTCCCACCCCCGTCATTCCCTCTGCGCCGGCTCCCGTTGCCTCCCCTGCAGCGCCATCTCTCTATCCGGTGATCAGCCTGCCCGGCGACGAAATCCTGCCCCTCTCCCCCGTCCGGCGGACCATCGCCGATCACATGGTCTTCAGCGAGCGCAGCGCCCCGCATGTCACTACCGTGATGGAGGCCGACTTGAGCCGGGTCGTCGCTCACCGCCAGGCCAACAAAGCCGCCTTTGCCCGCGCCGGCGCCAACCTGACCTTCACCGCCTACTTCGCCGCCGCGACGACCGCCGCGCTGAAAGCCTTCCCACTGGTCAACGCTTCCTGGAGCGAGGCCGGCATCGTCGTCCACCACACTGTCCAGCTCGGCCTGGCGGCCTCCCTGGGCGAGGCCGGCCTGATCGTCCCGGTCATCAAGGGCGCCGAAAACCTCTCGCTGCTTGGGCTGGCCCAGGCGATCAACGACCTGGCCGAACGGGCGCGCGCCCGCCAGCTTAAGCCCGACGAAGTCAGAGGCGGCACCTTCACCATCACCAATCACGGCGTCACCGGCTCGCTCTTCGCCGCCCCGATCATCAACCAGCCGCAGTGCGCCATCTTGGGCGTCGGCGCGATCCAGAAGCGAGCCGTCGTGATCAGCGACCCACTCGGCAACGACGCCCTGGCCATCCGCCCGATGGTCTACCTCTCCCTGACCTTCGATCACCGCATCCTGGATGGGGCGCTGGCGGATCAGTTCTTAAGTGAAGTGGTAAAATTGTTGCAAAATTGGGCTTAAGGAGATTTCAATGTCGGAATACGATGTCATCGTTATCGGTGCCGGGCCAGGCGGCTATGTCTGCGCCATCCGCGCCGCTCAGCTCGGCCTGAAGACCGCCATTATCGACAAGCAGTGGCTCGGCGGGGTCTGCCTGAACGTCGGCTGTATCCCTTCTAAAGCCTTGTTAAAGAACGCCGAAGTCGCCCACACCCTGCGCGAGCGCGGCAAGGAGCTCGGCTTCTCGTTCGAGAACCTGACCCTCGACTTCAGCGTGGCGGTCAAGCGCAGCCGCCAGGTGTCGGACCGGCTGACCAAGGGCGTCGGCTTCCTGATGAAAAAGAACAAAATCGACGTCCACATGGGCGCCGCCCGCCTGACGGCCGCCGACACGGTCGCCGTCACCGACGCCGAGGGCAAGATCAGCGAGTTGAAAGCCAAAAATATCGTCGTCGCCACTGGCGCCAGCGTGGCCGTCCCGCCCGGCTGGACGATCGACGGCGAAAAAGTCGTCACCTACCTGGAAGCCATCCTGCAAGAGAAGCTGCCCAGGTCGGCGATTGTGATTGGCGCCGGCGCGATCGGGGTCGAATTCGCCACCGTCTGGAACTCCTACGGGGTGGAGGTGACCATCGTCGAAATGCTACCCCGCTTGGTCCCACTGGAAGATGAAGAAATTGGCGCCGAGCTGGGCAAGGCCTTCCAAAAGCGCAAGATCACCAGCCTGGTCGGGCACAAGGTGCTCTCCCTGCAGGCCACAGAGAGTGGCGTGGAAGTCAAGGTCTCCGGCGAAAAGGGCGAGAAAACGCTGCAGGCCGAGCAGGCCCTGGTGGCGATTGGCTTCAAGCCCAACGGCCGCGGCCTGGGTCTCGAAGAACTGGGCGTCAAGCTGACCGAGCGCGGCGCAGTGGAAATCGACGAGCGCATGGCCACCAACATCCCCGGCATTTGGGCCATCGGCGACGTGACTGCCAAGCTGATGCTGGCGCATGTCGGCTCGGCCCAGGGCATCGTCTGCGCCGAGAACATCGCCGGCGTTGAAACCGTCAAATTAAATTACGAAATGATGCCGCGCGCCACCTACTGCCAGCCGCAGGTCGCCTCCTTTGGGCTGACCGAAGCCCAGGCCAAGGAGCGCGGCTACGAGGTCAAGATCGGGCGCTTCCCCTTCCAGGCTAACGGCAAGGCGCTCGGGCTGGGCGAATCGGCCGGCTGGGTCAAGATCCTGACCGACGCCAAGTACGGCGAGATCCTCGGCGCCCACCTGATCGGCCCGGAGGTCACCGAGCTGCTGCCCGAGCTGACCCTGGCCCAGTTAATGGAGCTGACCCCGGCTGAAATTGCCCGCAATGTCCATGCCCATCCCACCCTGAGCGAAGCGCTGATGGAGGCGGCCCACGGCGCAGAAGGGCACGCCATCCATATCTAGAAATCACAAAAAAATCGGGCCTAACCGCCCGATTTTTTTGTGATTTCTAAGTAGAAGTTTTCCGCTTCCTGCATGCAGCGCCGGTATTCCGCCCGCTCCTCGATCTGCTGCCGGTTGTAAGCCGCCGCCTGCCGCCGCAGCTCGGGCTGCTCCAGCGCCGCCACGATCGCCGCGGCCAGCGCCTGCGGGTCGCCCGGATCCACCAAAAACCCGTTCTCCGCCGGCGTGATCCACTCGCGCAGCGACTCAAGCTCCCCCACCACCGGGAAACAGCCGCAAGCCAGCGCCTCCAGCAGGGTGTTCGGCGTGCCGTCGTGCGTGCTGGGCGAGACGACCACCTGCGTTCGGCGGAAGAGCTCCGCCATCTGCTCCCGGCTCTGCGCCGGCAGCAGGTCCACCGCCGCGCCGATCCCCAGTTGCTCCACCCAAGCCCGCGCCTGGGCTTCCTGGGCCATGTTCGGGCAGGCAAACCTCGCCGCCGGGCAGCGCGCCAGCACCAGCGGGATGGCCTTGAAAAACGTATCGCTGCGCAGGTAGGCCCGGAAGCCACGCGGGTTGACTACCAGCAGCT
>CAZAGA010000063.1:8454-13877 GCA_964484335.1 uncultured Anaerolineaceae bacterium | reverse complement strand
GAATATCCTGCATCATAAACGCCATGTCTTCCGAGCCCATCGTGCTAAAGCCAGTCGCTACTGGACTCTCCGGGAAAAGGCGCGCTGCAGCCGCCTGCACTCGGGCGGCGATCCGCGGGTCATTCACCACTGCCGGTGTGATCCCTTTCAGTTCGATCTCAGCCTCGCATTCCATCGCGCCGGCCATCCCCCTGACCACCTGCTCAAAGCGCTCCAACACACGCTTGCGCACCTCTGGCTTGAACGTGCGGATCGTCCCTTGTAATACCGCCTCGCTCGGGATGACATTAAAAGCCTCCCCGGCCTTCACAGTCGTTACGCTGATCACCGCCGCATCCAGAGGCGAGACATTCCGCGCCACCACACTCTGCAGGGCGCAGATCACCTGGGCGGCCGCCGCCACTGGGTCGATCGCCAGGTTGGGCACAGCGCCATGCCCGCCTCGCCCGGTCAGGCGCACCTTGAAAATCTCGGCTGCCGCCATCGTCGGGCCATCGGAAATTCCTAACCATCCCAGCGGGCGCTCGTTCCATAAATGCAGCGATAGGCTCAGGTCGGGACGCGGGTTTTCCAACACGCCCTCATCCACCATGCGCTTCGCCCCGCCCAGCCCCTCTTCAGCCGGTTGGAAAACCAGCTTGGCCGTCCCGTGCAATCCGGCGCGTTGTGCGCTCAATAAACGCGCCACCGTCAGGCCGATCGCCGTATGACCATCGTGCCCGCAGGCATGCATCACCCCTGCCTGGTCCGAGGCGTACTCCACCTGGTTCTGCTCCTGGATCGGCAGGGCGTCCATATCAAACCGCAGCAGCGCCACCGGTCCAGGTTGCTCGCCTTCCACCAACGCGATCACCCCTGTCTCGGCGATTCCGCTGCTAACCTCCAAACCCAACGCCGTCAACTCTTGGGCGACAATTCCCGCCGTGCGCACTTCTTGAAATCCCAGTTCTGGATGGCGGTGAAAATCACGTCGTAAGCCGCACGTATACTCAAATAACTGCTCGGCTTCAGAAAGCAAATCAATTGAATCCATGATCAACCTTATTCGCTCGTTGAGCTATAGAAAGATGATCCGCCGGAAGGTTTCTGCGTAGCGCGGCGTTTCGGGAGTCGCATCCGGCGCTAGCCGCGCTCGCATTCGCTCGGCCAACTTCTGCGGGTCGCCAATCTGGCTCTTGTGCTCGTACAATGCCCGGATTTTGGTCTCCCATAAATCCGTCACATCCAGGTGGATATTGGGCTGCAGCGAGCCGGAAATCCACACCTCACGCACGTTGTGCGGCTCCAGCCCTTCTTCCAGAAGATCCGGAAAGTACAGAAAATCACGCGCTGGAGGAAACACCGCATCCAGGGCGGCCTGCCCCGCCGCCCGGTGATCCGGGTGGTTGAGCCGGTTTTCGCCCACGTATAGAGTCGTCGGGTCGCAGGTCACCAGCACATCTGGCCGCACCTGGCGAATCATCCGGGTGATTTCCTTGCGCAGCGCCAGGTCAGCCGTCAGGTAGCCATCCGGATAGCCCAGGAAATTTACCTCATGCACCCCAAGCACCGCCGCCGCCGCCCGCTGCTCTGCATGGCGAATCGCACACAGCTTCTCCGAAGTCATCATCCGGTCGGCACTGCCTTTATCTCCACAGGTCAGCAGCCAGTAAACCACCTGGTGTCCGGCTGCCGTCCATCGCGCAATCGTCGCCCCACAAAAAAATTCAGGGTCATCCGGATGTGCCAGGACAACCAGGATGCGCTGCGGGCTTTCCCAGGCGTCTGGCGCCTCGGGTTTGGAAATTGGAGGATGGGTTTCTTGGTTTGGATCGGTCATGGTGCGCGTCTCTTCTTTTTCTTCCGCGATCCGCCCTCGCCTGGCCGCTGGCCATCGCCAGCTCTTGGCGGGTTCGGCCGGGTCGGTCGTTCTGTGCCGCCGCTTGCCCGGGTCCCTGTTGGCCGTACGTCTGCTTTCGGCGTTCCGGGCTCTTGATTCTCAGCCAGGGGGAGGTTCTTTCCGCAGTCGCACGCCCCATCGCCATGCTTAGCACACGGTTCCTGCGATTTTTTCCGCAGCGCTTCTAACTCTTCCCAGGGTTGGACATCCGTCTGGTCGAACTCCTGCTCGATGCCCTTGTTCTCAAGGAAAACGACCACCGCCTGCCGTAAAGGATAAACATCGACCACTTTCCCCTCGCCGGCTGGAGTAACCACCCTTTTGCCCCGCTTCGGAAGCTGCTTGCGCGCCTCGACATACTGCTCATACTCGTAAACCAGGCAGCAGCGCAGCCGTCCGCACATCCCGGTAATTTCCGATGGCGTAAGTGAAATCCCCTGCTCCTTAGCCATCTTAATCGAGATCGGGCTGAACTCGGTCAGGAACATTGAGCAACAGCGGTTCTCAATCCCGCACGCCCCCATACCTCCCAACAACTTAGCAACATCGCGCGGCCCAATTTGGCGCATTTCAACCATCGAGCGTGGGTAGATCCGTTGCATCGCATTCCGCAGGTTGCGCAAGTCGATTTTCGCCTCGGCCTCGGTGCTATATAAAAATGCCAACCGCGAGCCATCAAAAGAAAATTCCGCCGTGACGATCTTAACCCCCGGAATCTTTAGCTCATCCAGCTTCGCCCGGCAGTTAATCGTCGCCTCTAGCTCCTTCTTCTGCCACAGCTGGCGCAGCACCAGGTCGCGTGGCGTTGCAATCCGCTGGATTGGCTTCCAGGTGCCCTCCGGGGGTGGTGTGGGATCAGCCACCAGTTCCGCCACCTCCCCGAGCTGGTTACCACGGCTGGTTTCAACCACTACAAAATCGCCAACCCGGACATCCCGCCAACGGCTGGCATCGAAATGGTAAATTTTACCGACTTTCTGAAAACGAATCCCAACAATAAATGGTACAGAAGTTGTTTGCATGGTTAGCTTTTTATCCTGGGGCTATCCAAGCAGATCATTTGGACAGCCCCAAGACACATTCGCCTTTACCCGATCAGGTTGATCGGAATGAAGCTCGTATTCTGTTTCACCGCTGCTACGCTGATCCGGGCGGCAATATCCTCAGCAATATGGACAAAAGCCTTCGCCACTGCCGAATCGGGCTGGGTAATTACCACTGGCGCACCCCGATCGCCGCCCTGCCGCACAGCCGGGTCCATCGGAATCGCACCAATAAATGGTACGCCCGATTCTTTCGCCAGTCGCTCCCCACCACCCGAACCAAAGATGTCCATCCGGGTCCCATCCGGCAGCTCAAGATAACTCATATTCTCCACTACCCCGAAAATATCCACATCCAGTTGGCGGAACATTTCCAGGCCGCGCCGGGCGTCGTCCAACGACACCTGCTGCGGCAGGGTTACGATGATCCCACCGCTCAGCGGTAGCGATTGCGCCAGGCTTAACGCCGCGTCACCCGTGCCAGGCGGCAGGTCAACAATCAGGTAATCCAGCTCACCCCATTCAACATCCGTCAGAAACTGGCGGATGGCAGAATGCAGCATCGGGCCGCGCCAGATCAACGGCTGATCCGGCTTCACCAGGAAGCCAATCGACATGACCTTGACCCCGTGCGCTTCCGCCGGCTGTAGCCGGGTACCTCTCGCCGGAGGCAGTTCATCCACACCCATCATCGTCGGCAGATTCGGGCCGTAGATATCGGCATCCAACAGCCCAACCCGCGCCCCGCTGCGCGCCAATACCACCGCGATGTTAACCGCCACGGTGCTCTTTCCAACTCCCCCCTTGCCGGAGGCCACTGCCACCGCATTCCGGATCGGCAGTTGGAGCAGCCCGCGCGCCCGCCCGTCCGCTGGCACGCTGGCATCCATCTTGATCTCGACCGTCTTCACCCCATCCAGGCCGAGCACCGCCTGGCGCGCTTCACTCTCGATTCGGTTTCGCAGCGGGCAGGCCGGGGTGGTCAGCATAATTGTGAAGCCAACCTTGTCGCCCTCGATCTTCAGATCGCGAATCATATTCAGGGTAACCAGGTCCTTGTGCAGCTCTGGCTCCTGGACAGTACCCAGGACGCCTAAAACCGCCTGTTCATTTACTTTCGGTTTTCCAAACATGCAACTCCTCTATCATTCTAAATCTTTCGCGCGGCTACGCAGGCCCAAAAGCCGGCGCGGCCGCGCGACGATTAGGCTTTACCAGCTTTTTTGGCCGCTTTAGCAGCCTCGGCTTCAGCCCGAGCCGCATCCTCGCGCGCCGCATTAATCGGCCGAATCTGGGCATAATACGCAGCCGACTTAGAAAGCTTGTCTTTGTCAAAAATATTCGCCGCCTGGCGATCATAAACGGCCAGCTCATAATCATGGTCCATCTTAATCGCATCGAACGGGCAGAACTCGGCGCACAAGCCGCAGTTCATACAAATATCTACGTCAATATAAAACTCTGCTGGCTCCGGTACCGGGCGCCCGGTGTTCGGATCGTTTGTCCGTACAATCCAGATGCACTGCGGCGGGCAGACCTTCGCACAAATCCCACATGAAGTGCAGCGATCCTGGATGGTACCGTCCTCTTTTTCATCATAAACCAGGAAGGGGATGAAGCGGAATTCTTCCGGCACCGGCAGCTTTTCTTCCGGATACTGGATCGTAAAGATGCCCCGCGTATCAGAGCTCATCCGGCGGGCAATGCCCTCCTCAGAAAAGTAACGCTTACCCTTCTTGCCAAACGCCCAGGATAAATCTTCGATATACGTCTCGGCGAAACGTTTGAGCGTAACGCCCATTCCTTTGAGAATACCTGAACCGTCCATGTATACCTCCTTACCGATCCGTTTCGCCTAACACGATATCAATCGAACCCAAGACTGCCACCACATCCGCAATCTTGTTTCCCCAGCACATGGTTTCGTATGCGGTCAGGTTGATAAACGATGGCGCCCGCACGTGATAACGCCACGGGTTAGCCTTGCCATTCGAGACAATGTAATAACCTAGCTCGCCCTTTGGCCCTTCAACCCGTCCGTAGCTCTCGCCAGCCGGGACACGTACCTGGTATTGCGGTTTGCCCTCCTGGATCGATCCAGATGGCATATCCCGCACGGCCTGCTGCAGGATGCGCAGGCTCTGGCGGATTTCGTCAATCCGGATTAAGTAGCGATCGTAGGTATCACCATGATAGCGTACGGCCACATCGAAATCAAACCGCTCATAGATACTGTACGGATCGGCCCGGCGCACATCGTAAGGCACACCCGAGGCGCGCAGCACCGGACCGCAGGTCGAAAATGCAATCGCCTGTTCCGGCGTCAGCACACCAACCCCCTCGGTACGGGAGCGCACAATTTCGTTATTCGTCAAAAAGCGGTCGAGCTCGTCCACTCGCCTCGGCAGCCGGTCAAAAACCAGGTTGCGGATCTTTTCATACGTGCCTTCCGGCAGGTCGCGCGCCACCCCGCCAAAGCGGTAGTAATTGCACATCATCCG
>CAZAGA010000063.1:0-8354 GCA_964484335.1 uncultured Anaerolineaceae bacterium | reverse complement strand
CCTTCTTCCTCAAAATAAGGCTCGGTCCAGTCTTTGCGCAGCGGGTAGCCATGAAATCCTTCCCACAGCAAGATCCGGCGCAAATCCGGATGCCCGTCAAAGTGGATGCCTAGCAAATCATACGTTTCGCGCTCCTGGAATTCGACGCCCGGGTAAACCGGGACCAACGAGGCGATTACTGGATTATCGCGTGGCGCCTGGGCTTTGAAAACCAGCGCCGGCCCGCCCGTCGAGCGGAAAGCATGATAGACCACTTCCAGCTTACCCTCGGATGGATAGTCCACACCGGTGACCGACGATAAATAATCGTATCCGAGCTCATCACGGATGGTTGTGGCAACCTCAACCAGGTTTTCAGCATTCACCAGGTAGCCCTGGTAACCTTTTCGCTCATCCGGCGTTACCACACCAGGGAAGCGGCTAGCCAGGTCAGAGGCCTGGACGGATTCAAGAATTGGGGCAGTTTGTTCGCTCATGGTTAGGCGCTCCACTAGGCCGGGCTCTCGGCAGCTTCAGCCGCAACAACTATTTTCTCTTTGGCAACTTTTTCGATCAACGCATATTCGCGCGGATCCATAATATCGGGGCCAAGCACCGGAATCGGAATCTCTGCCAACGGCTCTTTGCTGTACCAGCGGCTATCACGCCAGTGTTCGGTGTCCACTTTCTTCTGCAGCGCAATCAATCCATTCAGCAAGGCCTGGGGAGTTGGCGGGCAGCCCGGGATATACACATCGACTGGGATATAGTTATCCACGCCAGAAACAACGTTATAACCCTCTTTAAAAGGCCCGCCGCCCGAAGCGCATGCGCCCATCGCCACCACGTACTTTGGCTCGGGCATTTGGTTGTACAGGCGCACGATCGTCGGCATCATCTTCTTCGTGACAGTCCCCGAAACGATCATCAAATCAGCCTGGCGCGGGCTGGGGCGCATGACTTCCATGCCGAAGCGCGAAAAGTCGTACCGGCTGGCAGCCGTGCAGATCATCTCAATCGCGCAGCACGCCAGGCCAAACATCATCGGCCAAAGCGAGGAACGGCGGCCCCAGTTGTAAATCTTATCCAGGGTCGTAATGTGGACCGAACCGCTAAGCTCCGCAGGCACTTCAACCGGCGGCCGGTCGCTGGGGGTAGCTTTACTCTCTGTCATCTTGAAATAACCTCCTCGAACCAATCTTGATAAATAGCAGCCAAAATTCCTTCGTTGGCAAGCTGTGGATCATCGGCAAAAGCCGGCAGTTCCAGCGTCCATTGGTAGATCATCCCTAGAGAGACCTTCGCCAGGTCCACCTGGGCATGGGCACGCCGCAGCGCCAGCGCAATCGCATAGCTACTGTCCCAGGTCAACGGTTCAGTCTCACCCTCCAAATCCAACGGAAAGGGTAAAATCTCGCTCAAGGCAGTTTCCAGTCTCCAAGCAACAACGAGTTCAATTATACCGCCTTTACCCGGTCAGTTTTATTTGATAAAAACAAATATATATTTTCACAATTCCTATTCTGGGCTATAATCGGCTCGTGAAGACTTCTCGTCAATCGCTCTTGGATTACCTGCGAGCTCAGCAAGCCGTCACAGCCGCCGAGATCAGCCGGGCGATGCAGATGACCGAGGCCAATGCACGCCACCACCTTAACCTGCTAATCCAGCAAGGCCTGGTCGCCGTGATCGGAAAACGTCCCGCCCAGGGCAAAGGGCGGCCGGTCCTGGTCTATGGCCTTTCCGAGCAGGCGGCCGGAAACAACCTGACGCTCTTGGCCAGCGCATTATTGCAAGTATGGAGCAATGAGCTTACCCCCCTGGACTACGACCAGCGCCTCTCTCAACTAGCCAGTCAACTCCTCGCCGCCCTGTCTGGCGATTCCTCCCGGCCATCCAGCCCCCATCTCACCCAGCGTCTGTACCAGGCTATCCGCCTATTGAACCAGGCCCATTACGCCGCCCGCTGGGAAGCCCATGCCCTGGCCCCCCATATGATCTTCGGTCGCTGCCCCTACCTGCAGATCGCCAGCACGCACCCCGAGATCTGCCAGCTCGATCGCCGCCTGATTGAGCAGCTTACCGGCGCACCGGCCGAACAAATCGCCCGCTTACAGCCAGACCGGCGCGGCTTGTCGCAGTGTATTTTTGTCTTGAAAAAATCGACCGAAAAACCTCGCCCTACCTCTACCCCCAGGTCGCCCTGATCAGTTCCGGCAGCGCCACCCCAGCCGGGCTGTGCAAGGAATACGTCGCATAGCGGGTCAGCGGGGTCTCCTCTGGGTTGATCTCCACGATTGGCACCCCGCGTTGATGCGCCAACGCCGGCAGAGCCGCCGCCGGGTAAACAATCCCCGATGTCCCAACCGAGAAAAATAAATCGCAGCTCAACGCGGCTTCCCAGGCCTGTTCCAGCGCGGCTGGTGGTAAATTCTCGCCAAACCAGACCACATCCGGACGCAGCATTCCACCGCACTCAGCGCAGCGCGGCGGAATTTCACCATCCTCCCGCCAGCTTTCCGCAACCCGGCCATCCCGGAAGCACTTTGCCCACCAGATATTCCCGTGCAACTCAATAATCTTCACGCTGCCAGCCTGGCGGTGCAGCCCATCCACGTTCTGGGTCACCAGGGTGAAATCCGCCAGCCGGCGTTCCATTTCCACCAGCGCCGCATGCCCAAGGTTAGGTTTCGCCTGGCCAATCAGTCTACGCCGCCAGGCATACCACTCCCATACCAGGCGCGGGTTACGCTCAAAAGCCTCCCGCGTCGCCAGCTCCTCGGGCCGGTAGCGCGCCCACAAGCCCGTCTGAGCGTCGCGAAAGGTTGGCACCCCGCTTTCGGCCGAAATCCCCGCCCCAGTCAGCACCGTCACCGACCGGGCTGATCGCAAGCGGGCGACCAGTTCCGCCGGGATTTCTAGCAGCGCGCCCCCCATTTTCCACCTAGCCCTGCGCTGGCATGCGGTACTTCACCCAATAGCGCCGAATGCCGGGTACCGAAACCGCCGGTGGATTGGCCAAACCATACGCCTGGGTTTGAATTGGCGTTAAGCCTTCTGCTTGCATCTGGTTAGTCGTCCAGGCCAGGAATTCTCGGCTGAGCTGCGCATCATCCGGCTGGCCCGCCATCACCGCCTGCATCCAGGCTTCGATCTCATCCAGCGCCTTTTGCAGGCGCGCCAGGTGCCAGCCCGTATCCCGAAATTCCCCAAAATGGGTCGGCACCAGGCGTGCAAAGCTCCCCAGCTGGTATTCTTGCTGCAAGCGTAGTAGGCTTTCTCGCCATTTTTCCAGGATGAATTCCGGCGGCACCATTGGCACGCCGATAAAACCCGTCCCAGCCATCCGTACCCCTGCCACATCACCCGTGAAACAGATGTCCTTGTATATGTAGACATGATGGTGATTTGCATGCCCGGGGGTATCCAGCGCCCGCAAGCGCACCCCGCCAATCTCGATCACCTGGTTATCCTCGACCACCGTCAGGCGCTCCGCTGGCGTCGGTAGAAACTCGCCCCACAGCGCCTCCATTTGATCGCCATACAGCCTAGCCGCGCTGGCCAACAATTTCTCCGGGTTGATCAGGTGCGGCGCTCCAACCGGGTGGACGTAAACTTGGGCACCTTGCCTGGCCAGCCAACCCGCCGCCCCGGCATGATCCAGGTGAATATGCGTCAGCAGCACCGCACTGACATCCTTCTCTGTATATCCATGCTTACGCAGGCCAGCTTGTAATGCCGGGATGGTCGAGCCAGGCCCGCTCTCAATCAATAGCACGCCCTCCGAATGCGGGATCAGGTAGCTGGCAATTGCCCCCGGAATCCCCTGGAAATTCAAGTCAAGCGTTTGAATCATTTCCTCTTCCCTACATAAAAATCACAGCAGATCATAGTGTAACGCTGGCTTTCGCCGTTCGAAACCCTGTTCGTGGGTATTAGCCAGGCGTAACAGCGTATTTTCTTCCCAGTAGCGGCCAATTGCCTGCAGTCCAATCGGCAAGCCCTTCGTATCATAACCTACCGGGAATGAAATCGCCGGGTGGCCGGTCAGGTTCGCCGGGGTGGCAAAGCGCATAATCTCATTCAACAGGCTGATGTCGGACTCACCGCCATCCAAGGCCGAAGGTGGGATCGCCGGCGCGGTCAGCGCAGTTGCCGGCGTCAGGATCACATCTACCTGTTGGAAAGCCCGCTCAAAATGCTGCACCGACCGTGTGCGGACGCATTGCGCCTGCAGATAATCCCGAGCGGTAAACAGGCGCGCCATAGCCAGATCATAGCGCACTTCCAGGCTGAACGTCTTGCGGTGCTGGTCGAAAGCTAGCTCCAGGCCTTTCGCCATCTCCGAGGTAATTGTGACCATGTGCGCCACCCGGGCTGCTTCCAACTCTGGGATCGTCACCTCCTGCAGCCGGGCGCCCGCCGCCTGCAGGCGCTGGACTGCCGCTTCGCAAGCTTGCACAACCTCGCCGGTGGCATGCTGGAACCATGGCCAGTAAATCCCGATCGTCAAATCACTCAGGTCAGTATTCTCAAATCCTGCCATGCTCGGCGCCGGTTGGTGGTGCGTATGCGCATCCACCGGGTCAGGCCCAGCCATCACCAGGTAGCCTAGGGCAGCATCGCGCGCCGTAGCGGCAATCGGCCCAATATGCGCCACGCTCCAGCATAAGGGCAGCGCGCCCTGCTCGCTCACCCGCCCAAAAGTTGGCTTCAAGCCAACCAACCCACAAAAAGCTGCCGGGATGCGGATCGATCCGCCGCCGTCAGCCCCCAACGCCAACGGCGCCAGCCCTGCTGCCACGCTGGCCGCCGGACCGCTTGAGCTTCCACCTGTGTGGTGCTCCAGGTGATACGGGTTGCGCGCCGTACCGTGATGTTGGTTGAAGCCGGTCACACCAATCCCGATTTCGTGCATATTAGCTTTACCAGCCAACAGCGCCCCACCGGCCCTCAGCCGCGCCACCGCCTGGGCGTCCACCTCGGCCGGCCGCTCCCCCAGGCAGCTGGTGCCGCCAAACGTCGCAAAACCAGCCATATCGACTTCATCCTTGATCACCACCGGCACCCCATCCAGTGGACCCAGCGGGCATCCAACCTTCCAGCGCTCCGCCGAAGCCCGCGCCTGGGCTCGGACATCTTCCGGTTTGCAGGCAATGACCGCCCGCAGCGCAGGTTGGTATGCATTGGAAGCCTCGATCGCTGCCAGCAATCGCTCCGCCACCTCAACCGGGCTGGCCGCGCCTTGTTGGTAGGCCAGAAAATAATCGCTTGCCGACTTGAACGCGAATCCCAAGCCCGTTCTCCCATTCGAAATCAGCGCCTTCAGCGCCTCAACCGGGACTGCGCTGTCATGATCATGGTCGGTAGATGGCGGCGGATGTGGATGAAAAGTCGGTGGGTCATTGGCCGGGTAAGACCGCAGATAATTAATCCCCCCATTTTCGAACAAGGCAGCCGCGATCAAGCCGCGACTCAGCGGATTCTCGACCAGCCAGGTCACCAGCTTCAGCGCTGGGCCAACCAGGCGCGGCAATTTCAGGCTTTTCAAATCGTAAGCTTCGTTGTGCATACCACCTCTCTCCAAAAACGGATTATTTCCACTCGCTAGCCTGGTCTAAGGCGGCTTTCTCCGCCGCGCTCAGATCCAAACTTGCTGCTCCCAGGTTATCTTCTAACTGCTCTAGACTGCGCGGGCCGATGATCGGGCTGCTGATCAAGGGATCAGCCAGCATCCAGGCCAGCGCTACCTGCGAAATCGTCGCCCCGCCCATCTCTCGTCCAAGCTGTTCCATTTTATCGAGCAGCGCCCAGTTGCGCTCGTTGAAGTAGCGCTGCACCCCACCGAGCCGGGCGCTTGTCGGCTGGACACCCTCTCGCCGGTACTTGCCAGTCAAGAATCCACCCGCCAGTGGGCTGTAAGGAATCACCCCAATTTCGTACACCCGGCAAACCTCGGCCAACTCGCGCTCAAATTCCGCCCGGTGCACCAGGTTGTAATGCGGTTGCAGGCTGTCGTATCGCGCCAGGTTGTTGAGCCGCGCCGCCCAAACCGCTTCGGTCAGCCGCCAGGCCGGGTAATTCGAACAACCGATAAACCGCACCTTACCCTGTTGGATCAACTCAGTCAGTGCCCCCAGGGTTTCCTCAATCGCCACGTTTTCATCGTACCAATGCGTCTGGTAGAGGTCAATATACTCACACCCCAGACGGCGCAGCGAGCCCTCCACCGCCTTAAAAATGTGCCCTCGAGAAAGCCCCTCATCGTCCGGGCCATCCCCCATTTTGCCGCGCACCTTCGTCGCAATCACCAATTGCTCGCGCGGAATCCGGTTTTGCTTCATCCAGCGACCAAGGATCGACTCGGCCACGCCGCCCGGGTTGCCTGGTACCCAGCGCGAGTAAATATCAGCCGTGTCAATAAAATTAATCCCTGCCTCGTAGGCCCGCGAAAGAATCTGGAAAGACAAAGCCTCGTCAGCCGTCCAGCCAAACTGCATACTGCCCAGGCACAATTCCGACACTTCCAGGCCCGTGCGACCCAGTACTCGATTTTTCATAATTGTAGATATCCTTTTTGAATGGCTAACAGGATTCCAAGCTGCAAAGACCCGTCGATAAATTCGCCTGCCAGCAAACGCTCCAGCACTTCAGCCACTGGCATCAAGACTACCTCCAGGATTTCACCTGGGTCAAGGTGCTGGCCGGTTGGCTCCATCTCAGCAGCGAAAAACAAACTCGTCGCTGCCCGCAGCGTCCCCGGAAACTGGTTGTAATAACCAAGCGGCTCAAAACGGTGCGGATAAAACCCCGTTTCTTCTTCAAACTCCCGTCGTGCCCCAGCGAGTGGATCTTCACCCGGGTTCAACCGACCAGCCGGTAGGTCATAAATAACCCGGCCAACCGGGTGTCGGTATTGGCGGGTCAGGATCACCTGCCGGTTTGCAGTGATCCCAACTGTAGCCACTGCCTCTACCGGGCTGGCCAGGTAAAAGTAGTCGATTGCTTGTCCCTCGTGCTCGAGCACATCCTGGACGATTTGCACCCAGGGATGGTCGAACAGGAACTGGCGGCGAACCAGTTTATAGGCGTCAAAATCAGGTTCCATAATAGGTCGAATTGATCGAATTCAGGCTTGAATGGTCGTTATTATATCGTACAAATTTAAGCCGTCGCCTGTTTCTCCCATTCGACCATTAACCGATCCAGCTCTGCCTGGGCCTGGGCGTACTGCTGGCTCAGGTCCTGAATTTTTATAAAAGCCTGCCCTGCCGAGCTGGTTTCCAGCTTATGCGCCAGCTTCTGAACCAGCGCCTCCTGGGCATGGATTTTACTTTCCAGGCGTTCCAGTGCTTCGATCTGCTTGCGCGCTGTGAAGCTGTCGCCGCGCCGGATGGTTGTTTGCGGCAGCAGCGGCTGAACGGTTTTCTTGCCGCCATTCCGGCTCACCTCACCCAGCTTCTCCCGCGGTGGTCGCAGCAGATACTCCCGGTAGCTGCCGTGGAATACCACCAACCGGTTCTCGTAAATTTCCCACATCTGGCTGGCCAGGGCATCGATCAAATACCGATCGTGCGATACCAGCAAAATCGTGCCCGGGAAATTTTCCAGCACCGTCTGCAGCGCTTCCTGGGAAGGGATATCCAGGTGATTGGTCGGCTCATCCAGAACCAGAAAGTTCGCCCCATCCAGCGCCAGGATCGCCAGCGCCAGGCGAGCCCGCTCGCCGCCGCTCAGGGCGTTCACTGGCTTGTACACATCCTCGCCCCGGAACAGGTACTGCGCCAGGTAACCACGCGCCTCGCCGGGCAGCATTTCCTTATGATGGTTCAACTCCGCCAACAAATCGTGCTCGCCCTGCAAGGCCTCGTGGGCCTGGGCAAAATACCCAATTTTCAACCCTGCCCCCAGCTGAACTCGCCCCGAGAGCGGCTCAATCTGCCCTAGCAACACCTTCAGGAATGTCGTCTTGCCGGCCCCGTTCGGGCCGATCAGCGCTGCGCACTCGCCCCGCCGCAGTTCCACTTCTCCGGTCGTAAAAAGCCGGTTGCCAGGGTATCCAATCGCTGCCTGGTGCAGGCGCAGGACAATATTGCCGCTGTTGTGGGCTGCTGCAAGGCGCGGCCGGATCGTCAGCATTCGGTGTTGCGCCGGCTGAAGCGCATTCACCCGCCGGATTGCCTCGATCACATCTAGCGGCCGGTCGGCGCTCAGGCCGGTTTCCGACCACTTCATCCCGTTCCGCAGGGCCATCACTCCAAAAGTCTCCGCCATGCTAATCTCGCGGCTCACCTTCTTCAACATGCCCAGGGCGCGCGCATGCGTGCTGGCCCGCACCCAGTTACGCTGG
Source organism: uncultured Anaerolineaceae bacterium (assembly GCA_964484335.1). Taxonomy (GTDB): domain Bacteria; phylum Chloroflexota; class Anaerolineae; order Anaerolineales; family UBA4823; genus CAZAGA01. The sequence continues at coordinate 25 of CAZAGA010000063.1, read as the reverse complement.
ATAAAGTCAACTTCTTTCAACAGGC
>CAZAGA010000062.1:11590-13932 GCA_964484335.1 uncultured Anaerolineaceae bacterium | reverse complement strand
TGCTCTTCATCATCGAAGCTTTTCAAGCTCAGCCCTGGAATTTTTGGGATTAAATTATGACCATCTACCAAATACGGCATACCAGGATTGTAACCTGCCTGGAGTGGGAAGGCAATCTTAAATCTTGTTTGCCGGGCCTAAATTATGCTATCATTTGTCCGGATAAACTCCTATGAAACAGTGGAAACGGTTATTCTTTTTCTTGCTCTTGAACGTGCTGGTATCGGCCTGCACTACCCTGGCGGTTTTGGTGGCGTGGGATCAAATTCGCGCCCCGCTGCCGGGCGGCCTGATCCCGGCCATTTCTATTAACCTGCCTGGCGCGGCTGAGGAACCAACAGTTGCGCCAACGCCAGCGGCACAGGCAGCGCGCCCGACGGCGACCCCGGCAGTTGAAATCCATGCTGTGGTGGATGGGGAGACTTTCGAGAGCATTGCTGAGACCTATGGGATCAGCGTAGAAGAGCTAGTGGAGGCCAATGGTTACACCCAACCCCAGATCCTTAGCCCGAACGAGCTGCTGCGCGTGCCGATCAAACCGGTGGTCATTGACAGCGTGATCGGCGCGGGAGACCTGGATTCTGAACGGGTGGTGGTGTTCAACAACCTGGAGGGAGAGCTTTCCCTGGCTGGCTGGCAGGTGGATAACGGGATTGGCAGCGCCTACACCTTCCCGGCGGTAACGCTGTTCACCAAGAACTTTCCCTTGAAGCTGTACACCAAAGCGGGCACGAACAGCACCGGCGAACTGTATTGGGGACTGCAAGCCCCGGCCTGGCAGTCGGGAATGACAGTGATGCTGCGCGATCCATCGGGTAAGATTCAGGATACCTATACCATTCCTTGATCAGGCGGCGGACCGGCCGGCCTGAAGGTGCAGCATGCCGGATATCGAAGACCAGATTCGAAAAGCAATCGAAGAGGGGAAATTTGACGACCTGCCTGGGAAGGGTAAACCGTTGCGCCTGGATGAAAACCCGCTGGTCGATCCGGAGTGGCGGCTGGCGCAGCATCTCTTGAAGAGCAGCGGATATACCTTGCCGTGGATCGAGAAGCGCCAGGAAATCCAGGCCGAGCTGGAAGCGGCCCGAGGCACATTATTGAAAACCTGGCAGTGGCGGAATGACGCCCTGTCAGGCGGTCGTTCGGCCGAGGAAGTTGAGCAGGAATGGACGCACGCCCGGGAGGCCTTCCAGCGGGCAATTGGCGAGCTCAACCGAAAGATCCGCGATTACAACCTGGAAGCGCCAGCGGCCCGTTTTCAGCTCCAGGCATTGAACGTCGAGCGAGAAATTGCTGCCGCCTGCGGGGTTTCTGGTTGACCGCTTTGACCCTCTCTGATACACTCTAAGCATGTCACAGGCTTTATATCGAAAATGGCGCCCCCAAAGCTGGGAAGCGGTGATTGGCCAGGAGCACGTCATCCAGACCTTACGCAATGCGATTGCCGGCCAGCGGGTGGCGCACGCCTACCTGTTTGCCGGGCCGCGCGGGACCGGGAAGACCACCACTGCGCGCTTGTTAGCTAAGGCGGTGAATTGCCTGGATGAAAACCCAGCCGGGCGGCCATGCAACCGCTGCGCCCACTGCCAGGCAGTGAACCAGGGACGTTTCATCGATCTGATTGAGATCGACGCAGCCTCCAACACCAGCGTGGAAGACGTGCGCGATCTGCGAGATAAGATCAATTTTGCCCCTAACCTGGGTCACTATAAAGTTTATATTATTGACGAAGTGCACATGCTCTCGACGGCGGCATTCAATGCCTTGCTGAAGACGCTGGAAGAGCCGCCGCCGCATGCGATTTTCATCCTGGCGACAACCGAGGTGCATAAAATCCCGGCAACGGTGCTCTCGCGTTGCCAGCGGCATGAATTCCGGCGCATCCTGGTGGCCGAGATCGCCAAGTTTTTGAAGGAAATGGCCGACCAGGAGCAGATTAAGGTTGAGCCGGAGGCGCTGACCCTGGTGGCGCGCCAGGCGACCGGTGCGATGCGGGATGCGATCTCGCTGCTTGACCAATTGGCCTCGAGCGGGGAAACGATCACGCTGGAGATGGCCCAGGCAGTGCTGGGGACGGCGGCCAACCAGGCGGTGCTGGATGTGGTGGATGGCTTGATCCAGCGCCAAGCGGCGGTTGGCCTGGAGAAAATCCACCAGGCGCTAGATGCTGGCAGCGACCCGCGCCAGTTTGCCCGGCAGGTGGTTGATTACCTGCGCGGCCTGCTGTTCATCAAGACCGGAAACTCGGAGCAGATTGACGCGACCAGCGAGATGCGCCAGCAGATGTCGCGCCAGGCGATGGCCTTCAGCAACGCCGATCTGTTGCGCACGATCCGATT
>CAZAGA010000062.1:9490-11490 GCA_964484335.1 uncultured Anaerolineaceae bacterium | reverse complement strand
CAGGTGGTCGCGGCGGTCAGGCAGTTCAACCCCACTACCCAGGGGTTGCTCAATTCCTGCAAGCCGGTTGGGATGAAAGACGGGGTGCTGTACCTGGGCTTCACGGGTGATTTCCTCAAGCGCAAGATGGAAAGCGGCAGCAATATCGAATATACTTGCAAAGCCCTGGCGCAGGTGATCGGGGTGGAAATCCCGGTGCGCTGCTTCGTAGTCTCGGGCAGCGCGGGCAGCCTGCCGGCGGATGTGGAAAGCGACGGCATGGTTGCGGCAGCCCTGCGCGACCTGGGCGGCGAAATCGTGGATATACAATAATCCAAATCAGGAGGAAGCGATGGCAAAAGGATTTAAAGGCCCAAAGATGAGCAACTCGATGGGTATGATGGGCCAGATACAAAAGCTGCAGGAGCAATTGGCGGAGACGCAGGCCAAGCTGGCCGAAGAAACGGTCACGGTCAGCGCGGGCGGCGGGGCGGTCAAGGTTACGGTAACCGGCGACCAGCGCATCCGGGCGGTGGAGATCGATCCCGAGTTGCTCAAGGATGCTGATGTGGAAATGCTCCAGGACCTGATCCTAACCGCGCTGAACAGTGGGCTGGACAAATCGCGCGACCTGGCTGCAGACCGGCTTGGGCCGCTGGCCTCTGGGTTACCTTTTTAAGCAGTGATCTTACCTGAGCCGATCCAGAACCTGGTCAACGCCCTTTCGCGGCTGCCGGGGATTGGCCCGAAGACGGCCTCGCGGCTGGCGTTTTTCCTGCTGCGCGCACCGGAAGATGTGTCGCGCGAGCTGGGCGAGGCGCTGTTCCAGCTTAAATCTGGAACGAGCTACTGTCCAATTTGCTACAATATTACCGCCAGCGGGCGGAGCGAATGCGAGATCTGCGCCAGCCCGCAGCGCGACCCGGCGCTGATCTGCGTGGTCGAAGAGCCGCTGGACGTGATCGCCCTGGAGCGGACCGGGGCATTCAGTGGCCGGTATCATGTGCTGCAGGGTACGCTCAACCCGATCGAAGGGATCGGGCCAGAGGACTTGCGCATCCGCGAGCTGGTGGAGCGGGTGCGGTCGGGCGGGGTGAGTGAAATCATCCTGGCCACCAACCCGAGCATGGAAGGCGATTACACCGCGGCTTACCTGCGCCAGCAGCTCCAGCCGCATGGCGTCCGCCTGACCCGGCTGGCGCGCGGCCTGCCGGTGGGCGGAGACCTGGAATATGCCGACCAGAACACGCTGCTGAAGGCGCTGTTTGGGAGGCAGGAGATGAATTGATGAAAAATTACACGGACCGGCGCTACCTCGACGCGCTCGCAGAGCGCGTTTTGATTTTTGATGGGGCGATGGGCACCAGCCTGCAGCAGCAAAAGCTGACCGCCGAGCATTTCGGCGGTGAGCAGTACAACGGCTGCAATGATTACCTGGTGATCAGCTATCCGCAGGCAGTTGAGCAGGTCCACCGCAGCTTCCTGGAAGTCGGGGTGGATGTGCTTGAGACCGACACGTTTCGATCGAACCGCTTGACGCTGGCGGAATATGGGCTGGGTGAACGGGTGATCGAGATCAACCGGGCAGCGGCCAGCCTGGCGCGCCGCCTGGCGGATGAATATTCTGCGGATCACCCGCGCTTTGTGGCCGGGTCGATTGGACCTTCCGGCCGGCTGCCCTCAGCGGACGACCCGGAACTGTCTAATATTTCATTCGATGAGCTGGCGGATGTGTTTCGCGAGCAGGCGGTTGGCCTGATCCAGGGCGGGGTGGATTTGTTATTGATCGAGACCACCCAGGACATCCTGGAAGCCAAAGCGGCGATCACTGGTCTGCACCGGGCGTTTGCGGAGACGGGTACGCGCCTGCCGGTGCAGGTGCAGGTGACCCTGGATACCACCGGGCGAATGCTGCTGGGCACGGATATCGCCGCCGCGGTGGCGATCCTGGAAGGCCTAGAGATTGACGTGATCGGCCTGAACTGTTCGACCGGGCCAGAGCATATGTACGAGCCGATCGC
>CAZAGA010000062.1:8138-9390 GCA_964484335.1 uncultured Anaerolineaceae bacterium | reverse complement strand
GGGGTGCTGACCTCGCTGGGGGTGAGCAACGCCTCGTTTGGCCTGAACCCGCTGGCGCGGCCGGTGCTAAACAGCGTGATGCTCTACCATGCGGTGCAGGCTGGCCTGGATATGGCGATTGTCAACCCGGTGCACATCACGCCGTACGCCGAAATCCCGGCCGAGGAGCGTGAGCTGTGCGAGGATTTGATTTTCAACCGCCGGCCGGAAGCGCTGCAGCGCTTTATCGAATATTTTGAAGCTTCCAGCCTGGCGGGTGAGGCTGGGGGCGCGGGAAAAACCGGCGCCAAGGCTGATCCGACCGCCGGGATGAACGCGGCCGAGCGGCTGCACTGGCGGATCCTCCACCGCCACAAAGACGGGGTAGAAGCGGATATTGATGAATTAATTTTGCAGGTGGGCGAGCAGTCATCCAGGCATGAGGCAGCAGTCCGGGCGCTCAATACGGTGCTGCTGCCGGCGATGAAGGAGGTTGGGGATAAATTCGGGGCTGGAGAACTGATCCTGCCGTTTGTCCTGCAGTCGGCTGAGGTGATGAAGAAGTCGGTGGCCCACCTGGAGACCTACCTGGAGCGGGTGGAAGGCACGAGCAAGGGGACAGTGGTGCTGGCGACGGTTTACGGCGATGTGCACGATATCGGCAAGAACCTGGTCAAGACGATCCTGGTCAACAACGGCTACAGCGTGATCGACCTGGGCAAACAGGTGCCAGCCGAGACGATCATCAGCCAGGCGGTCGAAGCAAATGCCACCGCGATCGGTTTGAGCGCGCTGTTGGTGAACACCAGCAAGCAGATGCCGCTGATTGTCAACGAGCTGCAGCGGCGCGGGCTGAAATTCCCGGTGCTGGTGGGCGGAGCAGCGATCAACCGGCGCTTTGGCTGGCGGATCTTGTATACCGAAGATGGGGGCGTGTATGAACCGGGTGTTTTCTACTGCAAAGATGCGTTCGAAGGCCTGGCGACGATGGATGCCTTGACCGACGCCGGGCAACGCCCGGCGCTGCTCGAGCGCTTGCGCCAGGAGGCGGGTCGCGAGATCGAGCGCAAGGTGGAAAAACCGGCCAGCGCGGCCGTCCAACGTTCGGCGATCCGCCCGCAACCAGTCCAGATGCCGGCGGGCCTGGCCTATGGGGCGCGGGTGGTGCGCAGCATGCCGCTGGAAATTGTCTTCCAACACCTGTATAAGAACGAGCTGTTCCGGCTCTCCTGGGGCGCTAAGAATGCCCATGGCGAGGAGTGGGAGCGCCTGC
>CAZAGA010000062.1:0-8038 GCA_964484335.1 uncultured Anaerolineaceae bacterium | reverse complement strand
GTTTTCCACGCCAGCCGGAAGGCGAGCATTTGTGCCTGGCGGATTATTTCGCGCCGCTGGAGTCAGGGCAGGTGGATGTGGTCGCCTTGCAGGTGGTCACGGTTGGCCAGGAGGCCAGCGAGCGCTTCGATCGCCTGCAGGCGGAGGGCAATTACTCCGAGGCGTATTACACCCATGGCCTGGCGGTGCAAACCGCCGAGGCGACGGCCGAGATGCTGCACCGGCATATCCGGCGCGAGCTCGGGCTGGATGAAAAGCAAGGCAAGCGCTATTCGTGGGGCTACCCGGCGATCCCGGAGCTGGAAGACCACCGGCGGGTGTTCGATTTGTTACCGGCCGAGCAGGAGTTGGGGATGAGCCTGACGACGGCTTACCAACTGGTGCCGGAGCAATCGACGGCAGCGATCATCCTGCACCATCCACAGGCGAAATATTACAGCGTTGGCGAGAGCCGGGTCGAGCAGTTGATGAAATGAGCTAGCTTTTTGCCGCCAGGGCCAGGAAGACGTCCTCCAGGGAGGGCTCAACTGGCTCGAGGCGGACCTGGGTGATGCCTGCTGCTTGCAGGGCAGCCTGGAGAATCTCAGCGGTGATTTCTGAGGGCGTGATCGCCCGCAGGTGGTCGCTGACCAGACCAGCGCGTAAGACGCAGGGGCAGGCCTCGAGCGCCTGGAGTGTTTCAAGCAAGCGAGCTGAGTTGCTCTGCGCTCCTGGGCTGTCGGGGGGAATGAAAACATCCCAGGCTTGCCCGGGCAGGGCATTTTCCTTTAGAGTGGACGGTGGATCGAGTGCGAGCAGCTTGCCGGCACGCATGATCCCAACCCGGCCGCAGTATTCGGCTTCATCCATGTAATGGGTGGTGACCAGGGCGGTGACGCCGCCCGCGACCAGCTCATAGATCAGATCCCAGAAAGCGCGACGGGTCAGCGGATCGACGCCGCTGGTGGGCTCGTCCAGGAAGAGCAGCTGTGGGCGGTGGACGATGGCGATGCCTAGGGCCAGGCGCTGCCGCCAACCGGCGGAAAGCTCGCGCACCAGTTGGCGCTGCTTGCCAGCCAGCCCGGTCAGCTCAAGCACCTCCGCCAGGCGTTGGCGTTGGTGAACCCCGTACACCCCGGCATAAAAAGCCAGGTTCTCAGCGACGGTCAGGTCGTGGTAGAGGGCGAATTTCTGTGACATGTAACCAACCCGCGCCCGCAGGCTTTCGGCCTGGCGGACGATATCGTAGCCCAGGACCTGGGCTCCCCCGGCGTTAGGTCGCAGCAGCCCGAGCAGCATCCGGATGGTGGTGGTCTTGCCGCAGCCATTCGGGCCCAGGTAACCGACAACTTCGCCAGGGAAGATATCAAAGCTGAGCTGATCGACGGCGACGAAATCACCAAAGCGGCGGGTCAGGTTTTCGGCATGGATGACCGGGTCGGGCTGGCTCATGTCTGGTTCTCCAGCAATTCCATAAAGACATCTTCTAATTGAGGCGGGACGAGGCGCAGACGGTTGACCGGCAGGCTGGCGGCGGCGAAGCGTTGCTCCAGCCTGGCCAGCAGCGCCTGGGCGGACCCGGCCTGCCCGTCCTCCAGGCGCAGGTGCAGCCGGTCGCCGAACATGTGGACGTCTTGCACGCCTGGCTCCTCCTGGGCCAGGCGGCGCAGCTCGCGCAGCGCGCCGCCGGAGATTTCGATAATGCGCCCTTCCAGGCGGCGGCGCAGCTCGCCCGGCGCGCCCTCCAGCAGGCAGGCGCCGTGGGCCATGAAGCCGATGCGGGTGCAGCGGGCAGCTTCGTCCATGTAGGGAGTGCTGACCAGGATGGCGGCGCTCTGGCCGGAGGCCTGTGATTCGCCTGCCAGGTGGATGATCAACTGCCAGAAATCCTGGCGGGTGACCGGGTCAACCCCAGTGGTCGGCTCGTCGAGGAGCAAGACCTGCGGACGGTGAACCAGGGCGGCAGCCAGTCCGAGCTTCTGCTTCATCCCTCCGGAGAGCTGGCCGGCCAGGCGGTCTTTGAACTCGGAAAGGCCGACGAACTCGAGGATCTCCAGGCAGCGCGGTCGCCAGGCGGCCTCCTGCAAGCCACGCAGCTCGGCAAAAAAACGAATGTTCTCCAGGACGGTCAGGTCTTCGTAAAGGGCGAAGCGCTGGGCCAGGTAGCCGATCCGGGCGCGGGCTTGCTCGGGCTGGCGGTGCAGGTCGAAACCAGCAATCCGGACCAGAGGTGGGTCGGGGTGCTTTTTGCTGGCCGGGTCGGGGCGCAGGCCGCCGCACAGCAGGCGCAGGGTGGTGGTCTTCCCGGCGCCATCTGGGCCGATCAGACCATAAATCTCGCCCGCGGCGACCTGCAGGTGAAAATCATGGACCGCCGCCAGGCTGCCGTAGGTCTTATTAAGGTGATAGGCTTCGATCAGAGCGTCCATCGGATCAGCGAAAACTGACGTCAGCGGGCATGCCCGGCTTCAGGCGGCCATCCGGGTTGGCGACCAGCAGTTGAACGGCGAAGACGGTGGTGCGGCGACCTTCGGCAGTCTGGACATTGCGTGGGGTGAACTCAGCCTGGCCAGCGATTTCGGTCACCACGGCGGTGAAGGTCTGACCGGGGAATGAATCGGTGGTGAGCTGGGCTTCCTGGCCGAGCTCGATCAGGCCATAGCGGTCTTCGGGGACATAGACGGTGATCAGCAGCTCTTCCAGGTGGGCCAGGCTGAAGAGGGCCATGCCTGGGGTGACCACCTCGCCTGGCTCGATCGAGCGTTGGAGCACCACGCCGGTGATCGGGGAGCGGATGATTAACTTTTCCATCTGGGCCTGGAGGATTGCCAGGGCGGCCTGGGCAGAGTCGACCTGGGCCTGGGCCAGGGCGAGCTGCTCGGGGCGGGTAGCGGCCTGGGCTAATTCCAGGCTGGCCTGAGCGGCGGCCTGGCGGCCTTCGGCCAGGGCCAGCTTAGCGGGGTCGGGGCCGTCCTTGACCAGGTCATACTGGCGGCGGGCTTCGTCCAACTGGGCCTGGGCAAGGAGCTTGGCTGCCTCGGCCAAAGCCTGGTCGTACTGGTTGACCTTGCCAAGCAGGTTGTTCAGGCGGGTGACGGCAGCGTCATAGATCTTTTGGGCCTCGGCGACCTGGCTCTGGAGCAAAGCGCGGGTGACATTGTCTTCGGGCTTTTTCTCGTAGGGCTTGAACTTCTCGCGCGCCTTATCCAGGCGATCCTTGGCCAGGGTGACGGTTGAGCGGGCAGCCTGGATATCAGCCGGGTCGGCGGCTTCGTCCAGGTTGTCGAGTCGCTGGCTGGCCTGGTCGAGCTGCTTATCGGCAGCGGCGACTGCCTGTTGGGCCTGAGCGGCGGCCAGGGCGGCGGTGTCGTTGAGCTGGTCGAGAGACTGTTGGGCCTGGAGCAACTCAAGCTCGGCGGCGGCGATGGAAAGTTGGCGCTGCTCGGGCGAGGGGCCGGCGGCGACCAGGTCGTAATTAGCCTGGGCGACCGCCAGGGCGGCCTGGGCCTGCTGGAGCTGGGCCTGGAGCAGGCGATCTTCCAGGCGGATCAACTCCTGGTCGGCCTGGACGGTTTCGCCTTCGGTAGCGAGGACCTGGGCGATCCGGCCGCTCAGCTCGGGAGCAACGGTCACCTGGGTGGCCTCAATCGAGCCCGAGGCGGCCAGCTCGCCGGATTGGGCGGCGGCGCTGGGGTTTTGGAAGTACCACCAGGTCAGCGCGGCGGCGATCAGGATGACCAGGACGGGGAGAATTCGTTTCGGATTGGGGTGCATAGCTGCCTCCTAAGAAAAAACAGAATCCAACAACAAATCTGGCTGTGCTCAATCCAGCCGCTTGCGAAAACGCAGCGAGGCGGCTGCCATCAGGAACAGGCCAAACACCGCCAGGGCGATGGCCTGGGAGCTAATTGCCTGGATGGTGATGTCTTTGAGCATCAGCGAGCGGATGATGACCAGGTAGTAGCGCAGCGGGAAGGCGTAGGAAATCCACTGCAGGACTTTGGGCATGGCTTCGATTGGAAAGAAGAAACCGGATAGGAAGATGGCTGGCAGGAGAGTCATCCAGACGATCAGCATGGCCTCTTGCTGGGTGTTGGCGAAGGTGGAGGCCAGCAGGCCAATGCCCAGGCTGGAGAGCAGGAACAGGCCGGATAAGCCGAGGATCAGCCCCATGTCACCGCGCACGGGGACTTTGAACCAATAGTGCCCGATGGCCAGCACTTCGATGACGTTGATAAAGGCCAGCAACGCATACGGCAGGATTTTTCCGACCACCAGCTCCCAGGAGCGAATCGGGGTGACGATGAGCTGCTCAATGGTGCCGCGCTCGCGCTCGCGCACCACGGCGGTGGCAGTCAGGATGGAGGTCAGGGCGAACAGGATCATGCCGATCACGCCGGGGATCATGAAGAAGGCGCTGACCAGGTCGGGGTTATACCAGACCTGGGAGCGGACCTCGAGTGGGAGCTGGATGGCGCTGGCCTGGCCGCGTTGGGCCAACCGCTCGGCCAGGATGCGGGTGGCATGCTGCTGGCCGATGAGCTGGGCGGCTGAGAGGGCGGTCGAAGCAACGGTCGGATCGCTGCCATCCAGGACGAAGGCGACCTGGGCTGAACCGCCTTTGAGGAGCTGCTGGCTATAGGTGGGAGGGATGATCATCCCGACCCGCGCCAGGCCTTGATCGATCAGGGTGCGCAGATTGTCTTCCGAGTCAACATCAAAGGCGACCCGGAAATAATCGGCAGCGCGGTAAGCATCGAGCAGGCGACGGGATTCGGGGCTGCGGTCCTGGTCGAAGACTACCAGGGCGATATTGCGAACGTCGGAGGTGGCGGCATAACCGAGCAGGAATAACTGCATGATCGGAATAACCAGCACCAGGACCAGGGTGCGCGGGTCGCGCAGGATTTGGATAAATTCCTTGCGGATGAGCGATAGCAAGCGGGAATTGAACATGGCTGCTTACCGCCTTACCTGGCCAGGATGCCGTGCAGGTATATGTTTATGAAGTGGTCCATTGCATTTTCGGTGAACTCGGGCAGCGCGGCCGGGGTGAGGATCACTTCGGTCATGTAATAGGAGAAGAACAGGCCGAGAAACGAGCGCAGCAAGATAGGCAAGGGAATCGGGCGCAGGCGACCCCCGCCGATAGAGACGATCCGGCTGGCGAGCGGGATTGCTTGTGGCAATAAGGATTGGAACAACTGGCTGATGTGAGCGCTGTTGAATTCGACCACTTCGATGAACATCAAGTTTAAGAAATCGGGCCGATTCTCAAGGGATTTCAACAGGCGGTTGGCGGCGTCGCGCAGGAAGGTCTCGATATCCTCGCCATCGGCCTGGAGCAGGGCGGGGAGGATTTCCTGGTAGGGGTGGTTTTGCAAGAAGATGGCCTGGAAGATGCCTTCTTTGCCGTCCGGAAAGTGGTTGTACAGCCCGCCCAGGGCGGAGCCGGAAAGCTCGGCAATCTGGCGCATCGAGGTGCCGTGGTAGCCTTGCTGGATGAATAATTGTTGGGCGGCTGCCAGGACGGCCTGGCGGGTGAGGTCTCCGCGGGGGTTGGGTTTCTTGGGCATGGCGGCTCCTGGTCGAAAATATGAACGAACGTTCGTTCATAGCATAGCACCAGGCCAGCCGCCTGTCAAGTTAATTTCGTTCAAACAAAAAGGTGGGGCGCTCGAGCGCTCCACCTTTTTATTCGAACCACGTGGGGGGTTATTCTTCCCACAAATTGGCGATGCTGCGGATCAATCCAAAAGCCAGGACTGCCATCTGGAAGCCTTCGCGGGATCCGACCGTCGGGCGGATCCCATTCCGTTCGGCGTTCTTTACCAAAAGCAAGGCGGAGAGCAGGCCGACCGCCGCGCCGAGAACGCCTCCCAGGACGAGCGCTTTGGTCTGCCAGTTATCGACGACTGGGGTCATTTCGGAGGAAGAAGCGAGCGATGAGTTGGAGGGAGTTGCCATACGGGTATCTGCCTTTCTAGTGGTAAGGATTGCACCGGGCGCGACTCACTCAGGCGGCGTCCGGGTCCAAAAAACCTGGCGCAGGCTGCGCACGAAGGCGCGCCGGCGGGCAGCGCTTGCATGGGCACGCAGGACGGGCTCAGCCAGGCGGTTATCGAACTTGCCGATGCCAAGCTGCACTTTCAGGAAGAAAATCTGGATGCGCAGGAAGGCGTAGGGTAGGCTGGCGAGCAGGCGGCTGACCGCAAAGGCGCTCAAGCCAAGCAGGAGCAAACCGACCAGGCTGAAGAGCAGGCCCTGGACGATCAGGCTGATCAGGGCGGCGTCAGCCAGGTGGCTTTTCAGGTCGGCCTGGGCGACAAAGGCAGACAACCCAGCCAGGCCGAGCAGGACCAGCCCACCCAGGACGAGCGGCAGGGTGATCTGGAGCAGGACTTCACGGCGGTGGCGCTGGTAGGTTTGCAGGTTGCGGGGCGGCTTATCAGCCGGTAATTGACCGTTCATATTGTTCTTATTTTAACACAGAGTATAATTGGCGCAAAACCTGGCAGCCAGAAGGTGGAAACCTGGTCATCGGCTGCGAAACGAGGCGTTAATGACAACACAGATTGTTGAATGCGTGGCGAATTATTCGGATGCTCGCCGGCCGGAGGTAATCGAGGCGATCCAGCAGGCGATTCGCTCGGTTCCGGAGGTCATCCTGCTCAACCGCAGCTCGGACCTGGATCACAACCGGACCGTGCTGACTTTTGTCGGCCCGCCAGAGCCACTGGGGGAAGCCGCTTTTCGCTCGATTGCCAGGGCGGCCGAGCTGATCGACCTGGACGAGCATACGGGCGAGCACCCGCGCATCGGGGCGACGGATGTAGTACCATTCATCCCGATTTCCGGGGTGAGCATGCAAGAATGCGTGGCGCTAGCGCGCCAGCTGGGTGAGCGGGTGGGTGCAGAGTTGGACATCCCGGTCTACCTGTACGAAGAGGCGGCGACGCGCCCGGAGCGCCAGAACCTGGAGAACATCCGCCGCGGCCAGTACGAAGGGTTGAAAGAGGAGATCATCACCCAGCCTGAGCGCCAGCCGGATTATGGCCCGGCGCGCCTGGGCAAGGCCGGGGCGACGGTGATCGGAGCGCGCAACCCGCTAATTGCCTTTAACGTCTATTTGAACACGGAAGATGTCAGCGTGGCCAAAAAGGTTGCCAAGGCGATCCGTTTTTCGAACGGTGGGCTGCGGTACGTCAAAGGCCTGGGTCTGCTGGTGGATGGAAGGGCGCAGATTTCGATGAACCTGACCAATTTCCGTGGTACGCCATTGGCGCTGGTGGTGGAGATGATCCGCCGCGAGGCGGCGCGCTACGGCGCAGCAATCCATCACAGCGAGCTGGTCGGCCTGATCCCGCAGGATGCGCTGCTGGATGCGGCGCAGTGGTACTTGCAACTGGACCAGTTCGAAGCGGAGCAGATCCTGGAGCGCCGGCTGGCCAGCGCGCAGCGCGAGGCGCAGGTGACTGAATCGGCAGCGACTTTCCTGGATGACCTGGCGGCTGGTACGGCGGCTCCGGGCGGCGGCTCGGCGGCGGCCTACAGCGGGGCAGCCGGGGCGGCGCTGGTGGCGATGGTCGCCCGGCTGACGATCGGCAAGAAAAAGTATGCTGCGGCCGAAGCGGAGATGCAAGCTGTCCTGGGCCAGGCGGAGCGCCTGCGGGCCGAGCTGACCCAGGGGATCGAACAGGATGCGGCGGCGTTCGGGGCGGTGATGGCCGCGTTCAAGCTGCCCAAGGATACAGAAGAGCAGGCTGCGTTGCGCCAGCAGGCGATCCAGGCGGCAACCTTGGAAGCGGCGCGCGTCCCCTTGGCGGCGGCGGGCAAGGCAGTGGAGGTGCTCGAGCTGGCGCTGGCGGTAGTGGCGCGCGGTAACTTGAACGCGATCAGCGATGGCGGCAGCGCGGCGGCCCAGGCCCGGGCGGCGCTGACCGCGGCCGGTTATAACGTACGGATCAACCTGGCCAGCCTGGCAGACCCGAGCGTCGGGCAGGACTTCCTGGTTGAGCTGCGCCGGTTGGAAGAGTGGGCGGCGGAGCTGGAAGCGCAG
>CAZAGA010000061.1:0-14005 GCA_964484335.1 uncultured Anaerolineaceae bacterium | reverse complement strand
TGTCTGGTATCACAAGCATCCTAAAAATTTACCCAACTTTACCCGAAGCTCTGGCCAGTTTTGGATAGATTTGCTCAATCCTGTAAAGGAGCAACAACTTGAAGCGCGTGGCGATTGTTATTGGTGCCGGGAGTGTAATGTGCGCCGCATCCGCTGGGGTCTTGAAAATTCTCCAACGTGAAGGGATTGAAATATCTCAGGCTGTTGGAAGCAGTGCTGGCAGTATGTATGCCGCCCTCCTGGCATTGGGCAATAGCCCGGCCGAGTTGGCTGAAAAATCACAACGCTTTTGGACGAGCGATTTATTCATGGGATATGCTTCGAACCTGCGCTCTGCTTTGAGCGGAGAATCACGCTTTACCGAATTATCCGGATTAATTGATGACACCCTGATCAACCAGCGGCTGGAGGAAATATATAAGGAAAGCAGTTTTGCCGATACCCGGCTGCCGCTTTCAATCGTCTCAACCGATTTATACACCGGGGAAAGTGTCACCCATACCCAGGGTCGTCTATGGGATACTATCCGAGCCAGCATCGCTATCCCACTGATTTTTGCACCCTGGAAAATTGGCGAGCAGTGGCTCGTTGATGGAGCGGTCTCCAATCCTTTGCCAGTAGATGTGGCAATAAAGAACGGCGCCGACATCATCCTGGCAATGGGTTTCGAGTTGCCCACCCGTCAGCGCATGCGCTCATATACAGCGGTTACCAATCACTTCAACAGTGTCTATATGAACAACATTTTAAAATCGCGTTTTGCCTTTTTCAACGCCGTGCACCACACCGAGATCATTCCGATTCTCCCGGCATTCAATCAACCGATTGGTACATTCGATGTTGAGCAGGTGCCATATATTATTACAGAAGGCGAACGCGCGGTTGAGGAACATATCCCATACTTGTGCAAATTGCTGAAAGAGCCATAATCGTCATTATGATCATGAACCGACCGGTTGATCCACAACTCCTCCGGTCGGTTTTCATTTATTTCAAACAAATATAGAACAAATTTCTAAATACCCTTGACACAGAACGGATGTTCGTGTTATTATATTTTTGGAACAAATATTCGGTTCCGCAGGAGCGAACACCATGATGGCAAGACGACGCAGCAAAACACTCACCGAACGGCAGAAAAAAATCCTGGAAGTGCTCGAACAGTTCCAGGAGCGCGCCGGTTACCCACCTAGCATTCGTGAGATAGGCGAGCAGGCCGATATTTCATCTACCTCGGTCGTCAATTATTACTTGGACCAGTTGCAGGAGATGGGCTACATCCAGCGTGACGACCGCGTCTCGCGCGGCATCCGCCTGGTCACCCCGTTGTCTGAGGTGTTGAGCGGCGCCACGGCAAGCATCAAACAGGGCGCGGCCCAGACTGTCAAAACAATCAACCGCAGCATGGCCGAATTGCTGCAGATCCCGATGGTTGGCCGGATTCAAGCTGGTTTGCCAATGCCAGTTCCACCTTCCGACTTTTCATATTATGACCCAGAAGATATGGTTGAGGTAGCCGCAAGCCTGGTGCCTAGCCGAGATCGCAGCGCCCGAGACCTGTTTGCCCTCGAAGTCCAGGGAGACTCGATGATCGATGCGATGATTAACGACGGTGACATAGTGATCATGAAGCCAGCCGTCGAAGCGCGCAATGGCGAGATGGTAGCAGTCTGGCTCGACAACAAAGATGAAACTACGCTGAAGTATTTCTACAATGAAAATGGCCGTGTCCGGCTGCAGCCGGCAAATCCAACCATGGATCCGATTATCATCGAGGATCCTCGCTCGGTGCGTATCCAAGGCAAAGTGGTAATGGTCATTCGACAGGTTAGCGGTCTACCATCCTGAAGCAGCCTGGATAAATTCCCCTAATAAAGAAAGAGCATCCCGCTGGGGTTGGGATACTTGATCGTGGCAGGCCGCCTCCAGAAACGGAGGCGGCCAATTTTTAATGGAAAATCGCCCAAAACCAGGCTACCAGGCGATCCCAGGCACTCAAAGTAACCTGGCCTGGTGCTGGCTGGCCTTGTTCAACCCAATCGGCAGCGCTGTCCGTGTCGTGGTTGGCCGGACGGCGTTCAAGGCTGTGCCCGGGCGCAACCGTCGGGCAAGATGGCGAAAAGGCCCACTGGGAATCTCCATAAGACAAGGCATCAACGACCTGATCCAGCGGATCAAGCAGCAACAGTTCATCCCCGATATTGGCCAGGCTGATTATCCCCGTCCCCCAGGTAGTGTACTTCACCAGGTTCGGAACGTCCGGATCACTCTCTGCCAGCTCATAATCTGGTTGAAAACCGTAATCCGCAATAAACTGGCTGGCCATGTTGGCAATCACCAGCGTCTGACCAGGCCCCAGGCTGTAACCAACCGGTAGTTGATACATCCCTTCAGCCTTGCCTTGCGTCTCCTCATCCCCGATCTTATAGCCAGCCAGGTTGAGCGAGGTCATCCCGGCATTGTAGATTTCAATCCATTCCCCGTTCGGGTCCAATGAAGGGTGGGAATACATTACCTCGCTGATCAGCAAGCCAGGTGGAACTGGCGTCGGGGTAGGCGTCTCCGTAGGAGTCGGGGTTTCTGTCAGGGTTGGCGTCGGGGTCAGGGTAGGAGTCAAGGTTCCAGTCGGTGTTGGCGTTGGAGAACTGGTCGCAGTTGCGGTTGGCGTTGGAGTGGCAGTCTGTGTAGCAGTTGGGCTGGCGGTGGCCGTCGGGGTTGGGGTAGGCGTCAAGGTGGGCGTTGCAGTCGCAGTGGCAGTAGGCGTGAGGGTTTGAGTGGCAGTTGCAGTCGGCGTACCAGTGCTGGTAGCGGTGGCTGTCAAGGTCGGTGTAGGGGTAGCAGAGAAGGGGCTAACCTGGCCAGGCTGCGGTTGGCCTTGGGCAACCCAATCCCCAGCGCTATCGCTATCCAAGTAAGCCGGTCGGCGCTCGAGCGAAAAGCCCTCCGGGACGGCCGGGATCGAGGGTGTGAACGCCCATATCGAACTCGCATAGGAAAGCGCATCAACTAACTGGTCCGATCCGTCCAATAGAAGCGCTTCATCTTCACTGTTGCCGAAATAAGCGGTTCCCGATCCCCAGGCACTGTACTTGAGCAGGTTAGGGACCATCGGATCACTATCGACCAATTCATAATCCGGTTTAAAGCCGTACTGCGCCTGGAAAGCGGCTCCCCGGTTAGCAACCACCACTACCTGACCAGGCACTATCTGGCTGCCAGGCGGGAAAGCGTGCATACCTTCGGCCTGACCCTTAGTTTCTTCATCACCTAGCTTATAGCCAGACAGGTCCACCGAGCTGCCTCCGAGATTAACGATCTCAATCCATTCGCCATCTGGCTCGGTTGTGATCGGATCATAAAGCAATTCACTGATCAGTAAACGTCCCAAGATCGGTGTGGGAAGCGCAGTGGGCGTGAAAGTGGCCGTAAGAGTCGGGGGTAACGTGACCGTTGGCGTCGAAGTGGGGGTGTTCGTTACAGTCGAGGTCGCTGTCCGGGTTGGCGTTTGCGAGGGAGTGGGCGTGAACGTTCGCGTCAGGGTAGGCGTCAGCGTCAGGGTAAACGTCGAAGTTAGTGTTGGCGTCAAGGTCTGAGTTGGCGTCCGGGTCAAGGTCGGGGTAGATGTCCAAGTCGGTGTGGGCGTAACGGTCGGCGTAGCGGTGCGAGTTGGGGTAGGCGTGATGGTCGCAGTTGGAGTCTGAGTTGGCGTCTGGGTGGCTGTTCCGGTTGGCGTCGGCGTCGGAGTAACCGAAGGAGGGCTGACCAGGCCGGGCTGCGGCTGGCTCTGGGCAACCCAATCAGCAGCGCTGTCTGTATCCAGGTAAGCCGGGCGTCGTTCCAAGGAAAAACCTTCTTTCACCCCAGCGGCTGAGGGACTGAAAGCCCAGGTTGAGCCGCCATATGAGAGAGCATCCACCAGTCGATCGTCGGGGCCAAGTATCAGGGCCTCGTCCTCATTATTTCCATAGTAAGCTGTACCATTGCTCCAGGTACTGTATTTGAGCAAATTGGGCACGCTGGGCTCGCTTTCTACCAATTCGAAATCCGGACTAAAGCCATACTGGGCCCGGAAAGCAGAAGCCCGGTTGGCAATCACCACCACCTGGCCAGGAATAATCCAACTGCCAGTCGGAAATTGGTGCATGCCTTCCGCCTGGCCCTTCGTTTCCTCATCGCCGATTTTATACCCGGTTAGTTCAACCGGGCTACCGCCCAGGTTGACAATCTCAATCCATTCGTTATCGGGCTCAGCCTGTGCTGGATCATAGAGCAATTCACTGATCAGTATCCGCCCTTCGAATGGGGTTGGCTGAGGCGTAGGGGTAAAGGTGGCGGTTGGGCCAGAGGTCTGGGTTGGAGTCCCACTCGGGGTTGGCGTTGAGGTTCGTGTTTGGGTTGAAGTGGGTGTGGAGGTTGCAGTTGCAGTCAGGGTTTGGGTTGGTATCAGCGTGGAGGTCGGGCTGAGCGTTGGAGAAGGCGTCGCCGTGACAGTTGGAGAAATTATTGGGTCAAGCGTCTGAGTAATGGTCGGGGTATTGGTTGGTGTGACGGTGAAAGTAGGCGAAGTGGTTGGAGTCTGGGTAGGGGTGAAACTGGGGGTGGGGCTAAGGGTAGGACTTGGCGTCTGGGTGATTGTCGGGGTAGGAGTGCGCCGGTCCACCTCGCCGGGTTGCGGTGGATTACGTTCCAGCCAATCGCTGGCGCTGTCAGTATCCAGGTAGGCCGGGCTGCGCTCCAGCGAACAACCTTCATCTGCTTTGGGAATTGAAGGATAAAAGATAAAAACCGAACTACCCCATGAGAGAGAATCAATGGTCTGGTCGACCGGGTCCAGCAGGAGTAATTCATCACCCTGGTTCTCCAATTCAATATTCCCGCCCGACCAGCTCGAGTATTTCTCCAGGTTGGGGACCTGTAAATCAGTGTCGCGCATCTCGTAATCCGGAGAGAAGCCATAAAACGCCCTGAAAGCAGCCGCAGAGTTCGCAATCAACACGACTTGCCCCGGCGCGATCAGCAAACCATCCGGAAAACGAAGCATACCCTCTTTTCCACCACGCTGCTCTTCGTCTCCGAATTTATAGCCCCCCAGCCCAACCGGCGAGCCTCCGGCGTTGTAAATCTCGATCCATTCGCCATCCGGCTCAGGCTGGGAGGGGTCGTAAACAAACTCGGAGATCACAAGGCGCGCCGGTAGCGGGGTCGGAGTGGGCGGCGGCCAGTTCTTCCGCACCAACGGCAGGTACACACCAGCCAGGGATTGGCCCAGGCCGGCCATCAGAGGGAAAACCAAACAGAGGAACAACAGAACCAGGCAGACTGCCAGATGTCGTTTCATTGCCTACCCATATTCCCCGGGGTTATTCAATTTATATTAACATCGGGCGACAAAGCTGTCAATAACCTCTGAAAAATCATCTCTTACTCTTTTCTAATTTGCATCTTTGACAATTCAGGTTTTAGGGGTATAATCCAACTTCGCGGGTTTAGGCACAATCCGCCTCTAAAAACTGTCTCCGCCCCTGTGGCGGTTTGCCATTATCTTGTGTATGGAGTATGCGCTATGGAAACAAATCCAGTAGCCCCTGTTACAACTGAAATTACCGACCTGAATGATCTCAAGCGAAAGATGCGCTTCACCGGAACGGTGGTCAAGACCACCCTGGCTGGAGCGGTGGTCGAGATTGGCTTGCCTTTCCCGGGTGTCATTCATATCTCGCAGCTTTCCACCCAACCTGTCAATCGCGTAGAAGACCTGGTCAAAGAAGGCCAAAAGGTCGACGTTTGGGTCCGGCGAGTTTTCCCCAAGAAAAACCGCATCGAGCTGACCATGATTGAGCCGATTGGCCTTGAATGGCGCGAGATCGAAGCCGATATGGTGGTGAAGGGTAAAGTTGTCCGGATCGAAAAATTCGGTGTGTTCGTTGATATCGGCGCAGAACGCCCTGGCTTGGTGCACATCAGTGAGATCACGCATGAATACATCAAAACCCCTGGCGATGCGGTCAAAGAGGGCGACGAAGTCGAGGTGAAAGTGCTCAACGTCGATCGCCAGAAAAAGCAAATCAAACTCAGTATGAAAGCCCTGGAAGAACCGCCGATTAAGATTCCAAAGGTTAAGGATGAAAAACCGGCCCGCAGCAATAAAGAGACTGCTAAGGCTGCCCCCGCCGAAGAGGAACCTAAGGAACCGCCCGTCCCAACTGCAATGGAAATTGCTTTCCGGGAAGCAATGGAACGCTCCGGTGAGCGGGTGGAAGAAACCACCACCAAAGCCAAAAAGGGCGCTATCCACCAGGATGAGATGGAAAAAATTCTCTCCCGTACCCTGGAAAACCGGCGAAAGTAAATCAAAAAAGAGCACACCCCTGGTCGCAGGGGTGTGCTCTTTTTTGAGTAAAGTTAATCGCCGATAGGCGCGCCGCTATCAGCTTTCGATAACCAGTTCAAATGCTGGAAACCAACACTCAGCGCTGATTTCAGGGTCGACGGATCGTAAAGCAGCATCTTGAGATAAGTGAATGCAGGGCCAGGGCGGAAAGCCCATTCGCGAAAAGCTCGTTTTTGCCAATACAGCAGTCGCTCAGCCGACAGGTTGGGATAATCGAGCACGGTGCCTTTATCCATATCGACCTGCTCCCAACGCGTCCCATTGCGGAACCAACCTTCCTTGACAACTTCAAAGAAGAACGGCGTGCCAGGATAAGGCGCAGCCACGTGGAACAAAGCAATATCTAGCGGTAGCTTTTTAGCAAACTTGATCGTATCCTGGATAGTTTCTTCGGTTTCACCTGGCAATCCGATGATGAAGTAGCCCCAGTTCATAATCCCGGCCTGCTTGGCCCAGCGTAATGCCCGCTCAGCCTTCTCAGGATAAGCGCCTTTTCGGGCGTGCTTCAGAATTTGCTCGTTACCGCTCTCGATACCCCAGGAAATCAACCGGCAACCAGCCTTACCCATTAGCAGGAGCATTTCTTCATCGACAAAATCGACCCGGCTGTTGCTCATCCACTTCAATTGGATGTTCTCATCAATCATACGCTGGCACAACTCCATCACCTGCTCACGACTGACAGTAAACAGATCCGAATACATGTGAATGTTGTTAATCCCCAGCTTCTTAAGCTGCCACATCTCTTCCATAATCAATTGCGGCGAGCGGACCCGGGTGGCATATTGATAGCTGACATGCTTAATGCAATAGGTGCAGCCAGCCGGGCAGCCACGGCTGGTTACAATAAATGTAAATGGCCCACGAATATAGGGCATGCGATACTTTTGTAAGGGGAGCAGCTCGTGGAGCGGGATTGGCAGATCATCCAGGCTATTGATAAATGGTCGGGGTAGGTTGAGCATAATCTCTGAGCCCTTACGCCAGGCCAGGCCTTTGATGCCTTGCAGGTTTACACTGCCATCGGTGTTGAAGGATGGCTTATACTGTGGATCATGGTGGGTGAAAATGCGCTGAATTTCTACCGAGCGTTGATCGATTTTATCTTCGAGATGGTCAAGCAGGTCACGAATGGTCAGATCAGGCTCGCCCACCAGACCGAAATCAAGCGCCGGATAGGGGCGCATGGTTTCGCGCGGGATAGGAGTTACATGCGTTCCAAAAACAATCGTTGTCGCGCCACGCGCCTTGGCCAGGAAAACCCCATACATATCGTTTTCCAGGGTTGGGGCGGTGAGTTGCGTGAGGTAGTATTTCGGCTGGTATTGATCTAGAAGGCGGGTAAACTCAGGCCAGCCGATACGCTCAGCGTTAGCGTCAATGATCTTCAAGGTATAGACGGGATTAAGCAGGGCAGCCATCTGGGCCAGGGAGACCTGCGGCCAGACCATGTTCTCACGCGTCCGGCGGCCCACCCGGTGCTGGGTGCGGATCCAATACCCACCATCCGGAGTGGGAGGATTAACCAAGAGGATATCTACTGCCTGGGGCGAGCGCGGCGCCTCCAATAGCCCCTGGCGAACAATCTCATCAGCATTGGGAAAATTTGCCCGGCCGACTTTCAAGCTCAGGCGAGCGCCCATATTTTCCTGAATTGAGCTTTCTTTTATCACATCGCTCATCAATTTCTCCACAGGACAGACTGCATCTAAGATATTAATGAATTTTATCTAAAATATCTAGCCCGGTCAAGTGCCAAACCTAGCTGCAGGTCCAGGTATAATACCAGCATGCAATCAGCAGTATTCCTTGACCGGGATGGCGTGATTATCGAGAACCGGCCCGACTATGTACGCACATGGCAGGAGGTTAAATTCCTGCCCGGCGCGCTAGAAGGGCTGGCCAGCTTGGCTCGCTCGCGCTACCAGGTTGTGTTGGTTTCGAATCAGGCGGGAGTTGGACGTGGGCTAATCGCGCCAGAAACCGCAGAAGTAATTAACCAGAGTATCCTGCAAACAATCCGCCAGGCAGGGGGCCGGATCGATGCCGCCTACCTTTGCCCGCATAAACCAGAAGACGGCTGCAATTGCCGCAAGCCTCAACCGGGGATGATCCTGCAGGCGGCTAACGAGCTTGGCCTGGACTTGGCTGCTTCGCTGTTAATTGGCGACAACCTGAGTGATCTTCTGGCTGGCAAAGCCGGCGGCGTTGGACGACTGGCCCTGGTGCGCAGCGGATTAGGAGCATCCTTTGAAAACCAACTCGAACAGGCAGGTCTGGCGGCTGTTACGGTTTATGATGACCTGCCTCAGGCTATCGCTGCTCTATTGGAGGACGAATGCCAAAATTGAGTCTACCCAGCCGGCCGGACCCAACCCAATTTGCCCAACACGTCGAGGTGCTGCGTGGCCGCCTGCAGGAACGCCTGGAGGCCATTGGCCCCAAGGCGCTGGCCAACCTGAGCGGGGCAGAATATCGCCCGCCAGGCGTTGATCCCGCTGGATTTTCTTTCGCGCTGTGGAGACAGGCGGTATGGTTAGAATTACCTGGCTGTAGCCTGGTCGAGCTCGCTGCTCGCCGACCGCTTTCGCCACCCAGCCAAGCCCTGGCGTTATACTACTTTATCACTGCTGATGGAACCCCACCGATAGCCCGCTGGGCTTCCTTTGCTGACCTGCCCGATGGACGTTTCTACAACCAGGCTTTCCAGGGCTACACCGGAGCTGAACTGGCTCGGGCATTTGGAAATGACCTGGCGGGCTTTGATGCGGCCGCCCAGCAGATTGGTGGGATTCGCCTGGCACCCCATCCACAGATCTCAGGCGACCAAGCCTTCCGATTCGAGATCTTACCCCGCCTTTCGGTGGCAGTAGTGTACTGGCAGGGCGATGAGGATTTTCCAGCTTCTGCACAAATCTTGTTCGAACAGACCACCCCCCATTACCTGCCGACCGACGTCTGTGCCTATGCTGGCAGCAATCTCACCCGCAGTCTGATTAAAGCGCGCGCCTGATCATTTTTCCAGGTACTTTTTCTGCCACTCGTAGAGCTTGTTCAGCGCGCCAATCGGCGAGAGGCCGTTGACGTCAATTTGTTTCAACTCATCCAACAACGGATTGGTCTCGGGGAAAAGCGCTAACTGCCTCGGCGCCAGCGGGTTAATCTTTACCGCCCGGCCCGAGGAAGCCTCCAGTTGACTCAAGATTTCGTCGGCGCGCTGGATCACCGGGCGCGGCAAGCCAGCAAGCTGGCCAACATGGATCCCGTAAGACCGGTCAGCCCCACCAGGGATGATCTTGTGCAGGAAAACCACCCGCCCGCCAGATTCGCTAACGGCAACATTGTAATTGCGCACGCCCGGGAGAAGCTCTGCAAGTTGGGTTAGCTCATGGTAGTGGGTAGCAAAAAGGGTTTTGGCGCGCAAGCCGGGGTGGTTGTGGATATATTCCACCACCGCCCAGGCAATGGAGACGCCATCATAAGTGCTGGTACCGCGTCCAATCTCGTCCAAAATCAGTAAACTGCGTGGGGTGGCGTGGTGGAGGATATTGGCAGTCTCGACCATTTCGACCATGAAGGTAGATTGGCCAGCATGGATTTCATCCTGGGCGCCGATGCGGGTGAATATCCGATCCACCAGGCCAATCCGCGCTTCGCTAGCTGGTACATAGCTGCCAATTTGCGTCAGCAGGACAATCAAAGCCACCTGGCGAATCAGGGTTGATTTACCCGACATGTTCGGGCCGGTAATGATCCGCACCCGTTCACCTTCTTCAAACACAACATCATTCGGCACAAAGCGCTCGCCGCTCAGTAGTTGCTCGACCACCGGATGTCGACCATCGCGGATCTCGAGCACATCTTCCTCGACTACCTGCGGTCTAACATAGCCACCCAACACAGCCGTCTCGGCAAAAGAGGCCAGCACATCAAGCTGTGCCAGGACCCGGGCGGTGGCCAGTAACCGGCTCGCCGAAGCAGCCAACCGGGCGCACAACTCGCGAAACAGGCGAATTTCGATCTCCCGGATGCGCTCTTCGGCATTCAGCACCAACGTCTCATATTCCTTCATCTCTGGGGTAATATACCGCTCGGCGTTGACCAGGGTTTGCTTGCGGATATATTCCGCTGGAGCCAGGTTGGCATTGGCACGGGTTAGTTCAATGTAATAGCCGAATACTTTGTTATAGCCTACTTTGAGAGTCTTGAAGCCGGTTCGCTCGCGTTCCACCGCCTCCAGGTTAGCAATCCACTCCCGAGCATGCCGCGAGCGTTCAACCACCCCGTCGAGCTCAGCCGAATACCCTGGTCGGATCACGCCAATATTCTGCAACGTCATCGGCGGGTCAGCCGAGATAGCCGCATCGAGCAGTGCATATTCATCTGCGCAGGTTGAGAAATCGGGCAACAGCGGCTCCAAAGCCCGCCCAGGCGCCGCCAGTAAGTCGGACAAGCCAGGCAGGCGCTGGAGAGTCGCGCGCATTGCCAACAAGTCGCGCGGCTGGGCACTGCCGCCAACCACCCGGTTGGTCAGGCGCTCCAGGTCATTGAGCGGCTTTAGAGCCGCCCGGAGTTCACTGCGTAACAATCCATCTTCAAAAAACTGGCCAACGCCCTCCTGGCGTTGCCGGATAGCGGAAACATCTAGCAATGGCTGGCTGACCCACTGTTTCACCAGCCGCCGGCCCATCGGAGTAACAGCATGATCAATCACCCCCAGAAGGGAGCCCTTCACCTGGCCGCCGCGCAAGGTCTCGGTCAATTCCAGGTTACGACGGGTAGCTGCATCGAGAACCATAAATTCGGACAGGCTATAGGTTTTCAGGCTGGTCAGCAGATTGAGCGCGGTGGGCTGCGTTTCCTTGAGAAACTGCAGGATCACGCCAGCCGCGCGCAGCGCTAAGGGCATACTGCGCAATCCAAAGCCATCCAATGAGCCAGCCGAGAACTGGCGCAATAGAGCTTCCTGGCAACGTCCCAGCTCAAAACGAATGGCTGGCCAGCTTGTCGGACGTCCCGGCAGTCCATCGTGTAGGGCAAGACCCTCCGGGTATAAGAATTCAGCCGGCTTCAAACGCACTAGCTCGGTACGTAATGCAGCACTGATATCCTCGCTCTCGATCTCTGTCGCGGCAAATTCACCAGTAGTAATATCCACATAAGCCACACCAGCCCGCGTTGTGCTGGTCGGCTCCGGGTAATGGGCCGTCCGATCCACCACGACGCCAGTGGATTCCATAAAAATCGCCGCCAGGTAGTTGTTGGCATCCCCCGGTAGCAGCCCAGGTTCGACCAGTGTTCCCGGCGTGACGACGCGCGTCACCTGGCGCGGAAACAGACCCTTGATCGGTTGGTCGCCAACCTGTTCGCAAATCGCCACGTGATAGCCGCGCTCAATCAAGCGCGCCAGGTAATTCTCGGCCGCGTGATGGGGGATACCCGCCATTGGAACTCGCACCCCTTTAGCCACGTTACGCGAGGTTAGAACAATATCTAGTTCCCGCGAGGCGGTTTCAGCATCCTGATCAAAGGTCTCATAAAAATCACCCAGCCGAAAGAAGACAATTGCGTCCGGATACTGGCGCTTGATTTCTAAGTACTGCTTACGAATTGGGGTGATATCTTCAGGCATAGCTTCCATTCTATATTCAGACGCACAAAACAGCAAGGGTTGATATCTTCCCGGTGTCAACCCTCAGATTGCCAGGCGGCAGAGTGTCCCATAAACTGAGACAGCCAGAGAAAATTAATAAAAATCGTATTGCTTTTTGGTGAGGCTGGATTATAATTAAACCACTATATTCCCGTAAATCGTGAAAGGAGAAAAAGATCATGGCAAGTGTTACGTTTGAACATGTCTACAAGCGTTTTGGTGATGTCATTGCTGTGAATGACCTCAACCTGGATATTGCAGACAAAGAATTTTTGGTTCTGGTTGGACCCTCTGGCTGCGGCAAGACGACTGCGCTGCGTTGCCTGGCAGGGCTGGAAGACATCAGTGATGGCAAGATTATGATTGGCGACCGGGTGGTGAATGATGTGGCGCCCAAGGATCGCGATATTGCCATGGTCTTCCAATCCTACGCTCTGTATCCGCACATGTCGGTATACGACAATATGGCTTTTGGGCTGAAGCTGCGCAAGACCCCAAAAGCAGAAATTGATGCCCGGGTTAAAGAAGCCGCTAAGGTGCTGGGGATTGAAGCGTTGCTTGAGCGCAAGCCCCGCCAACTCTCGGGCGGCCAGCGCCAACGTGTAGCGGTTGGACGCGCCATCGTGCGCAAACCGAAGGTCTTCCTGTTCGACGAGCCGCTCTCGAACCTGGACGCCAAGCTGCGCGTTGAAACCCGCGCCAACATCAGCAAGCTACATCAACAACTCGAAACCACCTTCATTTACGTTACCCACGACCAAGTGGAAGCCATGACCATGGCTTCGCGCATTGCCGTAATCGCTAAGGGCATCCTGCAGCAGGTTGACACCCCGCAGCAACTTTACGATTTCCCGGCCAACCTGTTCGTAGCCGGCTTCATTGGCTCCCCAGCCATGAACTTCTTCCCGGCCACTCTCAAGCAGGAAGACGGCAAGTTGCTTGTCGACGCCAAGAGCTTTGTGGTTCAGATCCCCGAAGAGCGCGTCAAGGCTTACCAGCCAGCAGTTGGCCACAAGGTGATCTTCGGCCTGCGTCCCGAGGACATCCATAACCCCGAGTTTGCTGCGCCGGGCATCATCGCCCAGCCAGTCAACGTGGAGATCGAAGTGGTCGAATTGATGGGCAACGAAATCTTTGTCTATATGAAGAACGGCGACCACAACTTTGTCGCCCGAGTTGACCCACGCAGCCGCTACCGCATGGGTGACAAAAACCAAGTGGTCTTCAACATGGCCAACATGCATCTCTTCGACGCTGAGACTGAGAAAGCCATCCGCTAGACAATGCTTTAAGAAATTCTATCGAGGCGTCTCCCTCGTTTGCACTCCAGGGAGACGCCTTACCTTGTAAAGAAATAAGGAGTCCGAAAATGTACAAACTGGTTCTTCTTCGCCACGGACAGAGCGCTTGGAACTTGGAAAACCGCTTTACTGGTTGGACGGATGTCGGTCTGACCGACCAGGGGCGCCAGGAAGCGCACATCGCTGGTCGCCAGCTCCGGGAAAACGGTTTTAACTTTGACCTGGCCTATACCTCCGTCCTGAAACGGGCGATTCAAACCCTGTGGATAACCTTGGAAGAGATGGAATTGGAATGGATTCCGGTCATTAACGCCTGGCAATTAAACGAGCGTCATTATGGCGCCCTGCAAGGGCTAAATAAATCAGAAATGGCGGTTAAATATGGCGAAGCGCAGGTAAAAATCTGGCGCCGCAGCTACGATGTCCCACCTCCGTCCTTGGACTGGGACGACGAGCGCCACCCACGCTTCGACCGCCGCTACGCTGGCTTGAGCAAAGAAGAATTGCCTGGCTGCGAGTCGCTCAAACTGACCCTGGAGCGAGTCCTACCCTACTGGCACAAGGAAATTGCGCCGGCGATCCTCAGCGGCAAGCGCCTTTTGATTGCCGCCCACGGCAATAGCCTTCGAGCCATGGTGAAATACCTGGACAATATTTCCG
>CAZAGA010000060.1:0-14115 GCA_964484335.1 uncultured Anaerolineaceae bacterium | reverse complement strand
CGGGGTAGGAAAATCTCAAAAAGAAAAATAAACGAAGCCCTTACTGCATATTGTTTCATAGCCCCAGATTTAATAGGCCTGACCATTTTTGTCATCATCCCAATCATTTATGCGATCGCGATCAGTTTCTACAAATGGGACTTGATTAGTGATAAGGTCTTCATTGGCTTCGACAACTACACTCGCATGGTCCAGGACAAAGAATGGTGGAGTTCACTCGGACGCACCCTGCGATTGACAATCATTTATGTTCCATCTCTCTTTTCCATCTCTCTTTTCCTTGCAGTTCTTGTTAATTCAATCAAGTCCAGGCTGGACTCATTTATAAAAACCGCTCTCCTTGCGCCTTTTGCCATCACATCAGTCATCGCTAGTACATTGTGGATGTTCCTTTACAATGAAAAGCGTGGTTATATCAATACTTTTCTGAACATTATAGGCGTCCCGGACCAGCCTTTCCTGGGGTCTCAAAATCAGGCTATGTTGTCGATCATTATTGTCCTCCTGTGGATCAACGTTGGGTACAACATGATCTTGTTTCTATCGGCTATAAAGGAAGTTCCAGCCAGCTATTATGAAGCTGCCATGATCGACGGAGCAAATGGTTGGCAAGTCTTCTGGAATATTATGCTTCCCCTGATAAAACAAACCAGCATTTTCGTCATAATTACCACCACCATTGCTTCATTTCAAGTGATGGATTTAATCATCGTGATGACCAAAGGTGGACCGTTCAAGGCAACCCAGGTAGGGGTGTTATACATATTCGATAAATCCTTTAATATGCTGGAAATGGGTTATGGTTCAACGCTTTCCATTTGTCTATTTGTGCTTCTCTTGGTTTTATCCTTCATTCAATCGAAAGCAGTCTCCGAGAGATAGGTGGCAAGAGTACCAATGAAACGCAATCTGATAACTATTCTTTTCTTGATCATCGTTAGTTTCCTACTTCTGTTTCCAATTTATGTCTTGTTCATGAGCAGTTTCAAACCGAGCGATGAATTATTCGTTGCCACCCTTTGGCCAATACATGCTACCTTCGAGAATATAAAAACGGCGCTGACCACTAAATTCTTAAATTCTATTCGAACCTCGATGATCGTTTCGATCACCGTTACTGCAGTGGCGATGCTCTTGCATTCAATGTGCGGTTATGCGCTGGCCAGGCTTCAATTTCCTTTCAAAGAGGGGTTTTTTCAAATTATCGTTGGCACGCTGATGATCCCTAGCATGACGATCTTAGTCCCCTTGTTCATGGTGTGTAAAATCCTTGGTATCACGAATTCTTATGCTGGTTTGATAATCCCAGCACTCTTTAACGCCTACGGAATATTTCTATTCAGGCAATTCTATATGGATTTTCCAAAGGAACTTGAAGAAGCGGCAGAAGTAGAAGGTTGTTCCAAAAGCCGCATCTTTTTCACTATTGCCCTGCCGCTTTCCAAACCGATGATTATTCCTTTGACAATTGCATTTTTCCTGGGTAACTGGAATAACTATCTATGGCCACTCGTGGTGAACAAAAAAGAGGCTCTTTATACCGCTCAAGTTTACCTTGCCAATCTGGTATCTGGCTATTCAACGCCATGGCATGTGGTTATTGCTTCAGCCATGCTTGCGTCGCTCCCTGTCTTTATCCTTTTCCTGTTTGCACAAAGACAATTGAGGGAAGGGATCAAGACCACCGGGATCAAATGACCTAACAAATAAAATTCTATCTTACATAACAAAGGAATGTTGAAGATGTTTAGTGAAAAATTATATTGCATTAAACCTGGCGTAGAAACCCGTTGGGCGAGTCGGGAGAACCCGGCTGGCGAGAAAGGCTTGGGAGGACAAGCTAGACAAGGGAGAAAGGGATCTGCCTGGTTCACCCTGGATGATGGGGCGGATGCAGTACTGGCGCATGTGGAAGATACTAGCGGAATAATTCGTAGAATCTGGATCACGATTAATACCCGTAACAAGGCAACACTGCGCGGCACCATCATTGAAATGTATTGGGATAGCGCTCTGAAGCCAGCCGTTTCTGCGCCACTTGGCGATTTTTTCTGCCACGGAATTGGGCGGATGGCGGTTGTCAAGAATTCTTTGTTTTCTAGCCCAGAAGGTCGGTCATTTTGCTGTTACATCCCGATGCCATTCCGAAAAGGCATGAAGATTGTGGTGAAGAACCGCAGTGGACAACAGATCAAGCATTTTTACTATGATGTGGACTATACTCTAGGCGATCCTATTGAAGAAGATGCCCTATATTTCCATGCCTGGTTCAACCGGGAAAATCCAACCCGCATGGGGACCGATTTCGAGTTACTCCCCTTCATCGAAGGGCGTGGAAGGTTTCTGGGGGTAAATCTTGGGGTGATTTGTGACCATTCTAATTATTTTGATGCCTGGTGGGGGGAGGGGGAATTCAAGGCATTTATAGATGGCGATCGAGATTATCCAACCCTTTGTGGCACAGGCGTTGAAGACTATGTTGGCACAGCTTGGGGGCAAGGGTACTTTTATGATTTGTATCATGGTAGCCAGATCTACGACACGCAGAACATGGAAATCGCTTGTTATCGATTTCATGTTCCCGATCCAATCTTTTTTCATGATAACATCCGTATTGTAATTCAACAAATCGGCGGCATCGATACAAACGATGAATTGAACAAAGCTCGGTTCCATTTCAATCAATTAAAAACAGGTTATAAGTATCGTTCTGTAAATGGGGTAGATATCGATTTTGTATCGATTGATCCTAAAGTGGTCATGCCGGAGCTATTTGAACGTACCGATGATTGGTCATGCTGTACCTATTTCTATTATGACCAACCACAAAACAATTTGCCGGTCTTGCCGGTAGAAAAATGCCTGATATAGGTTTCCTCATCGGTTGCGCAGAAAAACCGTTGATCCTAATGGTCAATAGCAAAACGAGTCAGCAATGAAATTTGATTGGGATCACAAGAACACCTATCTATATTTGCCACTTCAAAAGGATGCAATTGAAACTGAAATACGCTATTTTGTCGATGAAGGTCAGGTCGCAGCTCGCACATTACCCCTATCCCAGACGCGCGTCGATTCCTGGCTATGCATCAGCCTGAAACCGTTTGGCGCACGTGCAAGTCTCGGCATCGAAGTGGACTTGGATAATTTGTGGGTCCGAAATATCTTTGTCAGCCATGATGAGAACCTGGTCTGCCTAGGTGATGTAAGATCTGACTGGGTTCTCCATTATTCTAAAAACCAGGGGAGAAATCCACTCATCCAGGAGTTGTTCCAAACCAAGGATGGAACCTGGCAGTTGCGTTTTTTCACAGAACTTCTGGGCAAAGCAGTAGATTACTGGGATCTTGTAACCCTGGAAAGTCCAGACCTGCTTGATTGGCATGTGAGCCACGTTGACTACAATCTAGAAAGGGTGATTAACTCAGACCAACAGGATTTGAGGCTTTGGCAAGGCGCTGTCCGGCAGGAATTTATTGTGCCTACCCTGGGCGGTTTGCTTACGCTAGCTGTCAGCGATCTGCCTGACGGCGTCCCTCAAGCCAATGCATTTAGCCTTCCCTTAACGATGCGCGGACAGAAACTATCTCCTGTAGATGGTCTGCGCAAATTGCGGATTTGGGAACGCCACTGGAAGGATATCCATACTAGCAAATTCGAACAGAATCTATCTTTTCGAATCGCCCCCGGTCATTGGCCGAACATCCGTATCCTTGAACCGGAGGGGAAAGTTGACGACATCTCTGCTCAGGCATTTGAGTTCGTAATTACTCTTGAATACGCAAAGGATGACCAACTGAAACTAGATCTGTGTGGTTTCCATTTGAGAATCATTGGTATGCAAATTGAGATCAATGGAAATATCCTACCGATCAGCGGTCAGGCTGGCCAGGTAGAACTTACTGTTCTGATTGATCGAACAATTGCCGAAATTATCTGCTGTGATAAAGCACTCGTCGTTCAGCGGGTAATTCCCAGCTATGAAACGACCCAGGTGGATAACATCAGCGGGAATTTAGGCGATTGCCAGATCGATTTAGAACCTGTAAACAAGATCCACATCGAATCGGAAGGAGAATTTACCATCCGATCTTTGCATGTTTTTGGAATGCGCTCCGCCCATTATAGTTTGGAAGCGCAAAGACACATTAAAACGATTACTGGTAGCAGTCCATTGTTTTATTCGGGTAAAACCTTCGCTGTCTACGGGAACCGAGTAACCGATCATAACTATGGGCACCCTGATGCTTTCGTGACTAGTGATGGAGTAGTAATATCACCGGTCAGAGTGACTGAGGAGTTCCAGTGGCGGGATACCCCATGGGGGGATATGGTCCGGGTAATTAACCGGACCGAAATATGGCGGCCAGCCTTTAATCATTTAGAATATCCGCGCCTTCGATCCGGCATTCAAAGCTTGGATGCGGCTTATGAAATTGCCGTTGATAATTTCGCGGCTTGCAAGAGTGACTGCTATGCTCTGCCAGGGCAATCTGGTATGTGGTCTGCAGGACTTTTTCAAGGGCCAGGGCAAGGCTTCGGAGTCTGGCTCAGGGATAGCGCCCATATCGCCCTGCGTTGTGGTAATTTGCTAGATCCCCAGGGTGCGCGCAAGACCCTTCTTTACACTGTCCAAAAAGGTTTTGATAACGGGGTGGATGGTCCTGCTATGGCAATCGTTGGCCTGTGGGATTATTTCCTGGCAACGCATGATCATACCTTACTCCTGTATGTATGGCCGTACTTGTTGGAAAAAATCCGACAGGTCGAATTACGGTTTTCAGAGCAACTAGGCTTAGTCGATGCCGCTCAATCGACATCCAACGATGCTTTCGATGAACCGGAGAACGGCGGTTATTGCCTGAGTACTGAGTGTTATTTCATGAAAGCCTACTCTGATATGGCCAATATCGGGAAATTGCTCGGTTATGACCAAGAAAAAGTTGGTCACTGGCAATTCAGAGCACAGCAGATGAAAGATGCGATCAACATGTTATTCTGGAACGATACGCTCAGTTATTACACCGCCGGTCCTAAGGGCAGCCAATCATATGCACAAGGCTATTGGGAGACATCAGGGGCAGAAAGCGTCATTTGGAGCAAATTCGCTATTGCCGACCCTCAACGCACGGAGAGTATGCTGAAAGCTTTGCACTCCAAAGCAATGACCGATTATGGCATTCAGCTTTTTCCGTACCGGCGTGAGAAAAATCATTTTTGTAATAGCATTTGGGTGGTTTGGCAGGCAGGATTCGCAGATGCGGCCTCAGCCCACCAAGATATTGACCTGATCCATAAGCTGATTGGCCAACAAATTCGCAATTGCATCATGAATAAAACCTTTTACGAAGTCATTGAAGCGCAGAATGGGCTGGCCTGGCGTTGGCCAGGCCAGCTCTGGCACGCCGCAGGTTTCATATCTTTATTGTTCTATGGTTTACTGGGTATCTACTACGATGAAACCGGACTGCATTTTCGGCCAGCGGTGCCCAGGGAGTTTGCCACAATTAGTCTGGAGCGCTTGCGCTATGGCGAGGCTCTCCTTGATGTTGTCCTTGAAGGGCACGGTGCAGATTTCGAGTTATTGGTGGATGGGGTAAAATCCCAGCAACTCAATTGGGGTTTATCTGGCCGACATCAGGTGAAACTCATAGCTAATCAAGGCGACTAAATAGTACTCTATTAATCCAGCAACTAACCCGGCATGCTTTCCAGATCATAGAAAGATTACACCTGGAACTTCTGTTCGGCATTCCGTCAGGCAGGATGATAATCAGCCATCTCTATCGACAAATTGTGTGGCATATTCCCTCCTGAAATATTCAACTACTGTCATCATATCCCCTAAATAGCCGCGCAAGGCTGTCCAGTTGCGCACCTTCTGCGGAGGACGCAGGCGGGTCTGCAGCAGTGCCCAGACCTGGTTGAAGTTTAGAGAGGTGAGATCCATGGTGATTCCTGCCTGAAATCGTCATAAAGATAAGTAATCATACGCACCTCTACCAATCATTATAAACTTTTCTGGGTATCTATAAAATACTCCTTATTAAATGCCTCCACAACTGCCCACATCTCTCCTGGCAACCGTGTTTTAACCTGCTCCGCCATCCAACCCGGGATACCGCCAAAATATGCTTCTGCGATCGCTCCAGCGATGGCGGCCAGTGTATCAGCATCGCCTCCCAGCGATACTGCCAAACGGATGGCATCCTCAACGCTGTCTGCCTCCAGGAACGCGCTCAGCGCAGCCGGTACGGTTCCCTGGCAAGTCACGTCAAAACGATAGCTTGGGCGGAGCTCTTCCACCGAGCGGCTGAGATCATAGCCGAATCGACTGGATATTTCCCGGCGAATATCTTCCTTCGCCCAGCCTGTGCGCGCCAGGAATACGGCTAAAGCAGTTGCCTGGGCGCCTTTAATCCCCTCGGGATGGTTATGTGTTGGCGCTGCGCTGGCCTCTGCTTGCTCTAAAACCTCCTCAACGCTGCCAAAAGCCCAGCCCACTGCGCTTGCCCGCATTGCCGAGCCATTCCCGAAGCTCCGATAAGGACGCGGTTTAGCAGCGTTGAGCCATTCTCGGAATGTCCCGCCGTAGCCGGCATGGGGATAACGCCGTCCCCAGGCCAGTAGCGCCTCTTGGTAAGGCTGTCCGTTCAAAATTGCATCCGCCACGGCTACAGTCAGGACAGAATCGTCGGTGAAATCGCTCTCATCTGTAAATAATTTAAAATCAATCGTTTTATTCGGGTGGTGTTCAAAACGCGAACCGATGATATCTCCGGCAATTGCGCCTAACAGGATCGGTGTGTGCCGGGCCAGGCCAATATCTTCCGGCGTCTCATCCCCCAGCGCCTCCAGGATACCTCGAAACTGCTCCAATGCTGCTTCCAGCTCCTCAACAATCTCCACCGCCAGCACGTCCGGGGCGGGCAGGTTGGCTGAATCCTCCAACGACTCATCCCGCAGCCAGAAAATATCCAGGTTTACCTTATCGCGCGCTGCCACCTCTTCATACGAATACGCCCGCCAGCGTCCCTGTGGATTTTCTTCCGACCAGG
Organism: uncultured Anaerolineaceae bacterium; assembly: GCA_964484335.1. Lineage (GTDB taxonomy): Bacteria > Chloroflexota > Anaerolineae > Anaerolineales > UBA4823 > CAZAGA01. Next base: position 7,057 of record CAZAGA010000060.1, on the reverse strand, counting down.
TCGCCGTCCGGTTGTGCCGGTTTTCCAGGTGGTAACAGGCCACGAACTCATCCAGGTCGGCTCGTGCCAGCGGCGCAGTCTTCAAGGTGAAATTCATGTTCGTCCGTAGGTCATAAATCCACAACGCCTTTGTCCACGGCGTCTCGCTGGCTGGCTTGCGGTCGAAGAACAACACGTTGGCTTTGACCCCCTGGGCATAGAAGATACCGGTCGGCAAGCGCAGCAGCGTATGCACCTCGCATTCGTGCAGCAGCCGGCGGCGCACGATCTCGCCTGCCCCGCCTTCGAACAGCACGTTATCCGGCACGACCACCGCCGTTTTACCGTGGATTTTCAGCAAGGTCCGGATGTGCTGGACGAAGTTGAGCTGCTTGTTGCTGGTCGAAGCCCAGAAATCATCGCGTACGACCGTTGTCGATTCGCGCTTGATCTCGCCTTCTTCGGTCACATAGGTCACACTCGATTTCTTGCCAAAGGGCGGGTTGGTCAGCACCAGGTCGAATCGCTCGCCAGGGTCTGCTGCCAGGCTGTCATCGACGTGGATCGGCGAGCTCCCCCCGTTCGATCCGATCCCGTGCAAATACAGGTTCATCACGCACAGCCGGGCGGTGTTATCGACGATCTCCCAGCCATGCAGCGCCTGGTGGTTCAGATGCTCGAGCTGGTCCTTGTCCAGCGGTCCGTACTGCTTGACGATCGCATCGTGCGCTGCCAGCAGGAACCCGCCCGTCCCGCAGGCCGGGTCGCAGATCGTCTGTCCCGGTGCCGGGCGGGTGACCTCCACCATCGCCTGGATCAGCGGCCGCGGCGTGAAATACTGCCCCGCCCCGCTCTTCGTGTCCTGGGCGTTCTTTTCCAGCAAGCCTTCGTAAATCTCGCCCTTCACATCCACCCCCAGCCCGATCCAGGTCTCGCCGTCGATCAAGGTCAGCAGCCGCTTTAGCTTGGCCGGGTCCTGGATTTTGTTCTGCGCTTTGCGGAAGATCGTCGGGATCAGCCCCGAGCCCTTGCCCAGCTCGTTCAAGATGTGGACGTAATGCGCTTCTAGCGCATCGCCATCCCGCTGGAGTAGCGAGGCCCAGTTCAGCTCAGCCGGTATGGCGCTCGGCTTGCCGAGCAGCGCCGCCCCCTCGTGATCCATCTTCAGGAACAGCAAATAGGTGAGCTGCTCGACGTAATCGCCGTACGAGATGCCATCATCTCGTAAAACGTTGCAGTAGTTCCATACACGTTGGACGATGGAGGATGATTCATTAGCCATCGCTATAAACCCCTTAATCTAGGTTGCAAGACATCGATAAACTTTAGCATCATTTCCGTTCCCCACTTTTTCGCTCTCTCATGTTCTTCTGAGTCTTGTGTGACATGAAAGGGCGTCGAGGCAAAAATCCTGGAGGCCCTGGCTTCGGGTAAAGGGCTCCAGGTCAGTTTTTGGCCAATTGCAGTTTCTATTTCTTCTTTCTGTTTTGCCAATGCTTCGAAAGCGGCCTGATTTGCGCTTTTCTCACCTCGATCAATATACAACTCTACCCTCAAAATATGTTCTTTCGGAAGAACCCAACCAAATGTGTAGCCGGTTGAGCCTGCACTGAAAGACAGCCAGTTTTGCAAAGAAGCTTTTTGAGTTTGAGTGATGCCTGGTCTGAAGGACTTTAGACGATTGAGCAAGTCTGTAAAAAAGGTATAGTACAGAGCCATATTGGTCTGCCGGAAGGTCACTTCTCCCGTAGCCAGTTCGACATCATCAACGATCCAACCTGCAGCTAACCAGGACTCGGCCTGAGAATGGGTTGCGGCATCATTCTCCCACCAGCTTCGGTGTTTGTATGCTGATTCAGGCAGCTTCTCTCCAATCAGGTCTTCCATCTGAGCGAAATCGAGGCGGACGCGCGTCTCTCCTGCTTCCCGCTGTCTTGCTAACCACACCTGGAGTTGACCATACTTACCTTTTACCGTGCCTGAACTTATTAGCGTTATATCTTCCAATTTGACGTCAAGTTTTCCAATTATCGCTTTATCTGGTGTTTCAGGTCGTGGTCGGACCGATAGCCAATCCCGTGCTTTTACCAGGGCGTTTAACTGGATCGGTTCAATTTTTCCCCGAAAATGCGCCAACTGGTTGCGGATACTGCCAACTTGATCCATTAATTTCTTAAACAGTTCTTTCGGAGCAAAGTAAGGTTCAAATTTTTCCCAATTGTGCTCCGTAATAATTAACTGAATATGCTCACCAAAACTTAATTCCGCGTATTCTTTTGCTGGACGAGTGGGATCTTTCTTGTTTTCTTTAAAAGCTCGCATTAAAGCTGCATCCATGCTGCGCTCATTTGGGAAAACCGCCTTGATATATTGTCGGAGAGTGACCTCGATGTCCTCCACTATGACCAATCCTTCCGACAAATCTCGAAAGAAGTGGGTGGTATCATAATCGGTCAGTATTCCCTTTGGTCTTTGGTTTTCAACCACCACCACGGCATACACATTTTCGAGAAGGTTAAGTGCCTCAAAGATGTCGCTTTCTGGTGAAATAGTTTTCGCTAAAACCATACAATGGTCAACGGTTAAATCCAACAAGGAAAGTGTTGCACCGATGTGAAAATAAGTATTGGTTATTGATGATTCAGAGATGATACCGATCAAATCACCTTGCTCGTTTGTAACCGGCAACTGGCTATAATCATTCTCAACCATTAATGTAAGTGCTTCTCTGACGGAGGTCTTTTTTGAAACAGAAAGCGGTGTGCCACGACCATCGATTAATTGTTTAATGGGGAACAGCATATCTTAAATCCTTGATTAGTCATTAAAAATATTCAATTGTTGTGATTCTGGATTTTTATGCTTGGCCTCTATATTGAGTTCTTCGCTACTGGTTGTGTGAACAAGTAGGCTCTCTTGCTCCGCATCTCCGGGATTCAGCTTTACCAACCTCCCCTCAAACGCAGCCTTCAACACCGCCTGCCGCAGCCGTGCTGACCGCTTCAGCGATTGCTCGACGAATGTCTCAATTCTTTGCGCAACCGACAATCGCCTGTCAATTTCTGCGACGATACAAGATTGTTCATGCAAAGGAGGCAAGAGAATCGGTAAGGCTAGTAACTGTTCCGTATTGATGCCATCACGAGTTGCACCATGATTGACTTCCTTAACATAGTTGATAACAATCTTTGCTCCGCGCACATAAGCAAGGAAATAATTTGGGTTTATAACTTCACTTGACAATCGTAGTCGCATGAGATGATAATTAAAAATTGAACCTTCATGCTTGTTTGTAACAAGTCCAGCTCGACCAACGGTGGCCATTCTTGAAAATAACAAATCTCCCTTTCGAACTGTGTAACGATCGAGTTCTTTTGCTTTTTCTTTAGATATATACTTTGCTTTTGTTAGATCTAGCCCTTGCTCTGTTAGACAGCCGATTGTCAAAATAGGGATACCAGAACTAACAAAATCTTCCCTACCAAGGTTTGATCCGAATGGGCCGGTTAAGACAGTTTGTTCGTTTTTTGAACCGATTTGTGATACCGTCACCCACCTCCACCCCTCCGGCAACTCCCCCTCCTTGACCCGCGTTCCTCCATCCAGCAGCCTCCCCTCCACCGCCGCCTTCAGAACCGCCGCCTTGTACCGCTTCAACCCCGCCTGGACCCGCCTCAGCGCCGCCGTGCCAGCCTCCAACTGCGTGAACAGCTCCTCGATTTTGGCGACAATGCGTTCTTGCTCGGGAAGCGGAGGGAAGGGAATATTTACTGCATAAGCATCGTTACGGTTAAGGCCAGGAATCGCAGTCGACCTATCCAAAGAACTCAAATCAAGATTAGAAAAAAGATAATAGAGAAAGGATAAATTGATATTTTTAGAGGGAATGACATAGTACGTCGTATCTATTGGCCAGCAAGGCACTACGGATTTATGAACAGCGCCTGCTGCCCCTTTTCTGCCAACAATCAAACAAGGTTCTTGGATTAATGCAATTGAATGATAACCGACAATACCATTCGAACCATAAACGGGAAATATTCCATCTTGGTCCCGTTTTTCTTTTGTTAAACCTTTGCCATATTCAAAGGTGACAATATTACCAATTGTCGTCCACTTCCAACCTGCAGGTAGATCCCCGTTCACCATTCCCTAATCCCCCAACACCCTGTTCAATTCATCCAGCAGCCTAGGCAATTCCCTTTCAAATACCCGAACAGCTGCCAACTGCCCACCTCGCTCAAAAAACGGGCTCAGGTTCAAATCTTCAACACAGATCGCCAGGTTTACCCCGATATGCGCTGCGATCTGGTCCAGCCACCAGCGCTGGCGCTCGCTGAACTTCCGCCCCTCCGCTTCCTGCGCAGCCAGCCACTCCCGGTAGCGCTGCGCCACCCGCTCCGGATAGGGCAGCAGCTCATCGTCCAGTTGCACCGCGTGCCGCACCAACGCCACCATGTCGCTCAACACCCGCCGCTCGTTTACTCCCCGCACCCGGTCACGCTCCAGTTGGGCGTATGCCCGCCACAGCGCCTCCGTCGTCCAGCTCCGCGGTGGCTGTTGTAAGATCTCCGCCAGCTCTTTCAGCGCTTCAAACGTCAGCCGGTTAGGGTGGCTTTCCAGTGAGCGTCTGCGCGGGATCGAGTAAATAATCTGCAGGGCGGTGATCTCATCTTTGTGTTCGGCGATGAATGCTTCGAACGATGCCACGATCGCCCGCGCCCGCTCCGTCGCCTGGTCGTCGAACGCTGCCAGGGTCGCCTGGTCGGCGCTTTCGTCGATTACCTGCTCGCTGCGTCGCTGAATCTCCACCAGCAGCCCGCGCAGCGCTGGGTTGGCCGCTAGCGGCCGTACCGCCTGTTCCAATAACGCCTCGCTGGCCTGGCTGAGCTGCTCTGCGCTGGGCTCAGCCTCCGGCGGCAAATCCCTGCGCGCCGCTGCCTCCTGCTGGTCCGGGTCGATCGCCGCCAGCAGCCCGTCAATCAGCCCGCCCAGGCCGCCTGCTCCCGCCAAATCATCCACCTGCCGCGCTTCCCCAGCGCTCAGGCTCTTCCTCAACCGGATCAAGCGCCCTGCCAGGGACGCTACCACCGCCTCGTCTGCCGCGCCCATGCTTGCCAACCCGAGCAGCTTCTCGAACGAAACCGAGCGCTTCCGCTCCAGCGTCTGGGTCTCCACCAGTTCTTGGTCCAGGATCCCCACCGCGTCCACGATCACAAAATGGTCTTTGCGGATCCCCTCCCCCGGGTTGACCGCTCGGATGTCCGTCTCCGCAATGACCCGCGTCCCCCGCCCGATCATTTGCTCAAACAAGATCCGGCTCTTTACCGCCCGCAGGAAAACCAGGATTTCGATCGGCTTGATATCCGTGCCGGTGGCGATCATATCCACCGTCACCGCGATGCGCGGGTTGTACGCGTTGCGAAAATCGCTGATCAACTGCTCCGGCGCTACGCCCGTCGTTCGGTAAGTGATCTTCTTGCAGAATTCGTCTCCCCGCCCAAACACCTCCCGGGCGATGTGAACAATGTCCTCGGCGTGGCTGTCATCCTTGGCAAAAATTAGCGTTTTCGGTGTTTCCTGTCGCCCAGGAAAAATCTCAAGCGGCAGGCGCTCTTTGAAAGTTTGCAGCACAGTGCGGATCTGGTTAGGCGCGACCACCATCCGGTCCAGCGCCTCCGGGTCGTAGCTGAAATCCTGGTCGAGCAGTTCCATCCGTTGGGCCCGCGTCAGCTTGTCGCGCCGGCCCACCCACTCGCCCGCCTCGACAATGTTGCCCTGCTCGCCGATCCGGGTGCGGATGCGATAGACCTCGCCATCCACGTTCACCCCATCCGCCACCGCCCGCTGGCGCGAGTATTCCATCACCAGGTTCTGGTTGAAAAAGCCAAAAGTTTGCTTGGAAGGTGTCGCGGTTAGTCCAACCAGGAAGGCGTCGAAGTATTCCAGCACGCCCCGCCACAGGTTGTAGATTGAGCGGTGGCATTCGTCTGTGATAATGAAATCGAAGAACTCCACCGGTAGGCGTGGGTTGTAGCGCACTTCTTTCGGCGCCTGGCCTTCCAGCCCGCTGCCCAGTTCGAACAGCGAGCCTTCCTCATCGCCGCTGTATTCCGTCTCGCCGCTCAGGATCGAATACAACCGCTGGATGGTCGTGATGACCACCTTGTTGACCGGATCAATTGCGTTGCTCTGCAGGTGTTGAACATTGTACAGATCAGTGAATTTACGCCCGTCATCCGGTGTGGTGTAGCCCTGGAACTCCTTCAGCGTCTGCCGCGCCAGGTTAGCCCGGTCAACCAGGAACAACACCCGCCGCGCCCGGGCGAACTTGACCAGCCGGTAAATCGCGCTCACTGCTGTAAAGGTCTTCCCCGAGCCGGTTGCCATCTGGATCAGCGCTCGCGGCTTGTCGGCGGCCAGTGATGCCTCCAGGTTTTGGATCGCCTCGATCTGCGCTGGCCACAACCCGTTGGTAATCAAGAGTGGTAAGGCTTGCAGCCGGCAGCGCAGTGTGGACGTATTCGCCGCCCATTCTGCCAGCGTCTCCGGCCGGTGAAAGCTGAACACCAGCCGCGAGCGCGGCTGTGGATCGCGGTTATCCCGAAACAGCGTCTCCACCCCGGTGCTTTCATATTGGAATGGCAGCGGCAGGCTGACATGCGGGATATTTGCCGGTAAGCCGGTCGAGTACTGCGCCGCCTGCTCCGCCACTCCGGACAATGTCGTCCCTTCCGGCTTTGCTTCGATAATCCCCACCGCCTTGCGGTCGGCAAAGAGCAGGTAATCTGCTTCCCCGGTTTGCAGGGGGAACTCGCGCACCGCAACCCCCCGCCCGGCGTACAGGTTGATTTGGGCGCGGTCTTGCAGCAGCCAGCCGGCTTGCTCTAGTTTTCGATCGATGTTCTGCCGGGCAATTTCTTCAGGTGTTGGCATTCGTGCTTCCCTTGTCTTGCCAGCCTATCCAGGCAATTCCACCACCTCCTGGAATTCATCTCTCCATTATTCCCACAAACCCCGAATCTGTCAACCAAATTCCCCCTTGACTTCTTCTTTCTTTGCGCGATAATCAGAACGA
>CAZAGA010000059.1:0-14139 GCA_964484335.1 uncultured Anaerolineaceae bacterium | reverse complement strand
GGGCCCAGGCCATCCCCGGCCAGACCTGCGGCCGGATCAAGACCGATAACCTGGATGAGTTTGCCAATTTCATGCGCGATGTGGTCGCTCGCTACAGCAAAGGGCCGTACTACGTCCGCTATTTTGAAATCTGGAACGAGCCGGATATCGACCCCTATTACTTCCCTTATGAACACTTTGGTTGCTGGGGGGATGCCACCGATACGCGTTATTACGGTGGCGGGTATTACGCCGAGGTGTTGAAGGCGGTTGTCCCGGCTATGCGCCAGGTTGATTCCACCATCCAGGTCCTGGTCGGTGGGCTGTTGTTGACCTGCAACCCAGATAATCCTCCGCCCGGTCGCACGGATGGCTGCTTGCCCTCCAAGTACCTGGCTGGCATCCTGGCTAACGGCGGCGGCCCCTATTTTGATGGCGTCAGCTTCCACGCTTACGATTACTTTCCCAATAAAGCTTCGGTCGATACCAGCAATCCCAATCACAGCCTGGGGAATTACAGCAACCCCAACTGGTTGACTGCCTGGAACACCACTGGCCCGACTATGATTGCCAAAGCCAATTACCTGCGCAAGGTGCTCAACCAGTATGGTTATAGCGGCAAGTACCTGATCAATACCGAAGATGCAATTGTCTGTGGCGATGATCCGCTGCCTAACCCGTACGATGAGCCGCTGTGTAATTCCAAATACCCGATCGAATCGCGCAGCTTTCAGAATACCAAGGCTTATTTTGTCGTCCAGACCTATGCCGCCGCGCGCTGGCTGAACCTGAAGGCCAATATCTGGTACGGTTATTTTGGCTGGCGCGACTCCGGATTATACAATGCCGAAACCAACCAGCCTACCCCAGCCTACAATGCTTATAATTTTGCTCGCCAGCAAATGAACTGGGTCCATACCGCCAACCAGATTGGCCCGGCGCCGTATGTGTCTGGTTATGAGCTACTGCGCAACGACCGCAAGATCTGGGTTTTATGGTATTTCGGTGGTAATCCGGTCGATGGAACAGCCTCCACCGCGGTCAATCTACCGGCTATGCCCGTGGTGGTCTGGCGCTGGGTGGATTGGGGCAGCGGCCTGCCAAATGCTGGGACCTACCAGCCCGCCGCGACGGGTCTCAGCTTGTCAATCGGCCGGGCGCCGGTCTTTATCGAGTTCACCCCCTAACCGTGGTTGGTGTGAGCCACAGGAGCCAGTATGCAATCTTCCCGTCAATCATTCGTCCGTAGGATGCTCCTCCTTTGCCTGTCTTCCGGGCTATTGTTGAGCGCCTGCGCCAGCCCAGCCGCGCCGATTAACCCTACCAACACCCCGGCCAGCCGCGTTGCCCCGCTCGAGTCGCCCACCGTGCCGGTTGAGGCGACTCAGCCACCGGACGATACCCCCGCTCAGCCAACTCCACTGCCTACGCCGCTGCCTTACCTGCCCGAGACCCCGGTTTGGGGCATTGAAACCTACTACCTGGGCCCGGATCCCAGCCTGGACCTGGTCAAAGAGAGCGGCGCGTTTTGGGTCCGGCGCAATGCCCTGCTCTGGTCGGAGGTGGAGCCGGAGCAGGGGGCGCGCAATTGGCAGGCTCTCTCCGGCTTGGAGTTGGAACTGCAGAACGCTGCTGCCGAGGGCCTGCAGGTGATCCTGGTTGTGCGCAGCACACCAGCCTGGGCTCAATCTCTGGATGGCTCGTTTTGTAGTCCGCCCAAACCGGAGAGTCTGGCCGCTTTCGGCAATTTTCTTCGGGACGCCGTGGCGCGTTATAGCTTGCCGCCCTATAATGTCCAATACTGGGAAATCGGCAACGAGCCGGATGTTGCGGCTGGGCTGGTTGCAACCGACTCCCCCTTTGGGTGTTGGGGCCTGGCTGGCGACCCCTATTATGGCGGTGCTTCCTATGCGGCTATCTTGAAGGCCGTTTATCCCTCGATCAAGCTGGCCAATCCACAGGCTCAGGTGCTGGTCGGTGGTCTGTTGCTCGATTGCGATCCGCGTACCCCGCCTGAAATCCCGGCCGGATCAGGGAATATCAAGGACTGCACCCCGGCTCGCTTTTTGGAAGGCGCTTTGCAGAGCGGGGCCGGTGACTTCTTTGATGGCATCAGCTTCCACGCCTATGACTATTATGCCGGGCAGTTCGGGGTGTATAACAATGCCAACTGGGCCAGTGCTTCGGATACGACCGGGCCGGTTTTGATTGCCAAGACCAATTACTTGCGCCAGCTTCTTGAGCAGTACGGTGTGCCAGGCAAGGCCTTGTATAACACCGAGGCTGCCCTGCTTTGCGGCCGCGACGGCAGCGAGCCAGAATGCCTGGGCACGGATTTTGAGCGCACCAAGGCGATTTTCCTGGCTGAAGCCTATGCCGCCGCGATTGCCGAGCGGCTCGATGCGAATATTTGGTACAGCCTGACTGGTTGGCGCGCCTCTGGCCTGCTGGATGGCGGGATGGAGCCAAACCTGGCCTACCTGGCCTTTCAAACTTCGGTGGCCCAGCTTAAAGGTGCTGCCTTTATCGGCCCGCTCAGTGACTTTCCGGGTATCAAAGGGTACATCTTTGAAAAAGATGGCGCGTCGCTCTGGATTGCTTGGGCGCCGGACGGCATCGCCCGTACCCTTCAGTTGGATCAGGCGCCGCTCCAGGTGGTCGACCTGACTGGCGGCGAGCTGGAGCCCACTGCTTCGCTCACGCTTGACCGTTCACCGGTCTATATCTTTTTTTCGCCTGTTCCATAGGTTACGAGTTGCCCATTAAGTGAAAAAATCGGCTTGGCCGATTTTTTCACTTAATGGGCTCCGGTTTATCTATTGGCTGAGCTCGTCGATTTTCTTGGCTAGCGCCTCGATCTGTTCTTTCAGTCGTTCCAGGTCATTGTGTTGGGGAATCCTCAATCTGTTCAACGCCTGTTCGATTTCCATTTCAACTGCCGTTTGGACGCGCCCGTTTCGGGGTAGCTGGTGGAGTAGTTTATCAACCAGGTTGCGAGCTTCTTGTTCGGTCATCTCGCCGCGCCGGACCAACTCCTCGACTCGCCGCTCCAATTCTTCTTCAAACTGCTGTAGGGAGCTAAGCGGGGTGGTCAATGCACGTTGGATCGCAACCAGACGCTCGCCGCCGGCCTGGATTAACCCGGATAGCACCGAGCGCGGCATTATACCGCTTTGCTTTTTTTCCTGTTCAACGATGATCTGAGTTAGGATCAGCGTCGTCAGGTCTTCGCCGCTGGCATGGTCAATCACCGAAATTTCCGTCCCCTGGCGGATCATCTCGGCGACCCCCTCCAGGGTGATGTATTGTTTGGCTTCGGTGTCGTACAGCTTCCGGTTGGGATAGCGCTTGATCAGCGGCATGAGCCTTACGACTTTTTCAAGCTGTCGACTTTGCTGGCCAGGGCAGCAACTTTTTCACCCAGGGCGTCGATATCACTCTTCGTCGGGACGTTCATCCGTCCCAGGACATCCTCGACCCGCTTGGTCAGTTGATCTTCCGCTTTCTCTGCATCTTTCTTGCGCCGGTCCATCACCTCGCGCACCAGCTTGCGCCCGTCTTTCTCGGCCAGCTCGCCCCGCTCCACCAGCTTGTTGACGAAATCTTCGATTTCCTCTTGGGCCAAGGCCACCGCGCCGATACTCGCCAGCAAGATCTTGTGCAGCATCTCGGTGAAGGGTTTGGTGTCTTCCTTGCCTTCGACTACGATTTCTTCCACTACGACTTCAGGTTCCTTAGTTTTGGTTGCCATCTTTTTCTCCTTTGGGTTTATGCCGGTCTACGCGAACCGGCTTTTTGTTCTCTTCTCTTTTATGACGCACTGCGTTGTAATATTTATAACACGGCGCGTCATGCTTGTCAAGACGGTCGACCGTCTGAGGCATTCATTGCCGAAAAAAAGTCGAAAATCGAATATACTTATCCCATTGCCAAAAAAAGATCTTTGAAAGGGGTACGAATGATTGATCCTTCTCTGCCGCTGATTGACTTGCACCGTCACCTGGATGGTAATGTCCGCCTGGAGACGATTTTGGATTTAGGACGCAAGAATAACCTACCGCTCCCCGCCTGGGATGTGGATCGCCTGCGCCCGTTCGTTCAGGTCACTGATCCTCAGCCAGGGGTAATGGCCTTCCTGGACCGTTTTTACTGGTTGACTCAGGTGATGGTGGATTATGACGCTTGCCGGCGCATTGCCTATGAGAATGTTGAAGACGCACGCCGAGAAGGCCTGGATTACGTTGAGCTACGCTTTAGCCCGTGGTTTATGGCCCAGGCGCACCAGCTAGACCCCGCCGGTGTGGTCGAGGCGGTGGTGGATGGAATTCGCGCGGGTCGGCGCGATTTTAACCAACCGGTCAACTTAATTGGGATCTTGAGCCGCACCTATGGTCCAGAAATCGCCTGGAAGGAGCTCGGCGCACTCCTGACGCAGCGGGGCGATATTGTTGCCCTCGACCTGGCAGGAGATGAGGCCAACTGGCCGGCTAATTTATTCGTCGACCATTTCCAGCATGCACGCCAGGCTGGTTGGCGGGTGACCGTTCATGCCGGCGAGATTGGCGGCCCTGCCAGCATTTGGCAGGCGCTAGATGATTTAGGCGCAGACCGGATTGGCCATGCCGTTCGTTCGGTCGATGACCCGGCGCTGATCGATGCCCTGCGCGATCGAAAAATTGGCATTGAGGCCAACTTGACCAGCAATGTCCAGACCAGCACAGTGGCAGCGTATGCCGTTCACCCGATGAAGTTTTTCCTGGAAAATGGTTTACTGGCTGCTTTGTGTTCCGACGACCCCGGGATTAGCCAGATTGACCTGGCATATGAGTATGAAGTGGCTGCACCCGCTGCCGGGTTAGACCCCCATTTGCTCCGCCAGGCACAGGAGAATGCGCTGACGATTTCCTTCTTGTCACAAGATGAAAAAGATGGTTTGTTGGCGAAGAAGCGCGCTGCTTAATACTTACATTCCAATTCCCTAAGGATTCTTCCCGCGGGCGATTTCAGTAAGCTGGATGTGAAGTTGTTCGGCGCCATAGGCCGCAGTCGCGTCCGGAGAATTGACTTCGGCTTGTTCGGAAGATGTGTGATTGTTTCCTGTCCCTCCGCGGCTGCCATCGCCGCCCCCACCTACGCAGGCCATCATTGCCAGTGCCAGTACGATGATCATGATTAGGATGCGTGTTGCTGCTTTGTTCACGGTTCTGCTTCTCCTTTGGCCTGGTGATGATGTTGTTGTTGGGCCGAAAAGAAGATTGCAAGATCTGTGCCCTTTTCATCGAAAATAACTGGGGAAATTACTCAGTTTTTTTCGGACTGGCGGCAAACGCAAGATTAGCAGCAAAACCAGGATGCTCCCTGCCAGCAGTGGCAGGGAGATATCTCCTTGCAGGCTGGACAGGTTGCCTTTCCTGGCCCAGGCAAAGTGCAGCACCACCAAAACCCCAGCCAGGTATACCAAGCGGTGCAGTGCCTTCCATCTCTTTCCCATTCGCTTTTTAAACCAGTCAAAGGAAGTCACTGCCAGGGCCGCCAGGATTAGCAGGGCGGTTGCCCCGACCAGGATGAAGCGCTTTTCTAGGATCGTCTGGCCAATCAGCCGCCAGTCAAACTGGTAATCGAGCGCCAGGAAGATGGTGAAGTGGAGGGTTGCGTATAGAAATGCATATAACCCCAAGGCTCGGCGGACTTTCAGCGCGGCTCGAAATCCGAACAGCGAATTCAGCGGTGTACAAGCCAACGAGAGCAGCAGCAGGACGATGGCAAACTGTCCACTGCGCTGCGTGGCAGCCTGGATTGGGTTGATCGTCAACCGATTGCTGAACCAGGCCCAGATCAGCCAGGCCAGAGGCGCCCAGGCTGTCACGTGAACCGCGATTTGAAAGTAGGACATGCGAGCCTGGCGCATTAATAATATTTTCGCAAGTCCATCCCGGCGTATAATCCGGCCACTTCCTCAGCATAACCATTGAACATCAGGGTCTCCCGCCGCCCGCTTTCACCGATCCGGCGTTCGGTGGATTGCGACCAGCGCGGATGTGGTACTTCCGGGTTGACATTCGCGTAAAAGCCATATTCGTGCGGGGCGATGGTTGACCACAAGCTGGCTGGCTGCTCAGCAGTCAGCTCAATTTTAATTATTGACTTGCTGCTCTTAAACCCGTACTTCCACGGCACGACCAGGCGGATCGGAGCCCCATTCTGAGCTGGCATTGGCGAGCCATACAATCCAGTCGCCAGGATCGTTAGGTTGTGCATGGCTTCATCCATGCGCAATCCCTCCTGGTATGGCCAGGGGTAAGAGCGGTCGCGCAATCCAGGCATGTTTTCTTTATCCTCGACCGTGATAAAACGGACATATTTGGCGCTCGAAAGCGGCTCGACTTCTTTAAGCAGGCTGGACAATGGGAAGCCGTTCCACGGGATAACCATCGACCAGCCCTCCACGCAGCGCAGACGGTAAATCCGTTCTTCCTGGGTAAACTTGAGCAGGTCCTCAATGCCATAGGTTTTGGGTTTGTCCACCAACCCGCTGACTTCCACCTGCCAGGGGGAGGTTGGAAAACCGCTTGCCAGGCGGGCGACGTTTTCTTTGTCCGTCGTGAATTCGTAAAAGTTATTGTAATTGGTGATTTGTTGGTAGGTATTTAGCGCATCGCCGAGCTCGTCTGTCGTTGCCTGGGTCTCCAGGTCTACTGTCGGCTGCGCTGGCGCCGGGGTTTCCACCAGCGGGCCACAGGCAGCCAGCAAGGCGCTAGTCCCCAGCAAACCAGCCGCCTGCAGAAACTGGCGCCGGCTTCGATAGATCCACTCCGGCGTGATTTCAGAGGGCGCGATTGGAACCGAATTACAGGTAGAAGGTTCAGTCATAAAGTTCACTCGTTAGGCAACATCTCGCCTCAGGTACCAGCTGGTTGACCATAATCTGGAAAAGGATTTTCCAGATCAAACGTGTCCTATTATAGTCGAATTGTTCTTGCTTAGCTTGTTTTTTGGCCAGGGGAACGCGGTATAATTTTTCCGGGTTCTCCGATCGAGGGGTTCCACTCCAGGATCAACAGAAGGTGATTATGAGTGAGCGAAAAATTCGTGTTCTGGTGGCAAAACCGGGCCTGGATGGGCATGACCGCGGCGCCAAGGTGGTGGCTCGGGCCTTGCGCGATGCTGGGATGGAAGTTATCTATACTGGACTGCGGCAAACTCCGGAAATGATCGCCGAAAGTGCGCTTCAAGAAGATGTCGATGCGGTTGGGCTCTCCATTTTGTCCGGCGCGCACATGGCTTTGGCGCCGCGCATCATCGAGTTGCTGAAAGCTAATGGCCAGGATCAGGTGAAGGTATTCATCGGCGGCATCATCCCCGATGAAGATGAGCCTCGCTTGAAGGAAATGGGGGTTGCCGGGGTATATGGCCCTGGCACCCTGACGGACGATATTGTCCGGGATATTCGCCAGGCAGTCTTAACCAGTTCCGAGTAATCCAGCAATGGATTCTTTGCAATCCATATTGGAAGGCAATCGCCTGGCAATTGCTCGCGGTCTGACCCAGGTCGAAAACGATACCCCCCATGGTCGGGCGATCTTGAACAGCTTGTTCCCCTACACTGGGCGCGCCCACCTGATCGGCGTTACTGGTTCGCCTGGCACTGGGAAATCTTCCCTGGTGAATCAACTGGCTCGTTTTTTCCGCCAGCCGAGCCAATCAGTTTTGCTTGGACGCCAACTACCACTCCGGGTGGCGGTGATTGCCGTGGATCCCACCAGCCCTTTCACCGGCGGCGCGATCCTTGGAGACCGGGTGCGCATGCGCGACCTGGCTGGCGACCCAGGGGTCTTTATCCGCTCGATGGCCACGCGTGGCTCGTTGGGCGGCCTGTCTCGCACCACCGCCGGAATGGTCCAGGTGATGGACGCAGCTGGCTATGATGTGATCCTGATTGAGACTGTCGGCGCTGGCCAGTCCGAGGTCGACGTTGCTCGCCTGGCACATACCACCCTGGTTGTGGAGGCTCCAGGACTTGGCGATGATATCCAGGCTATCAAGGCTGGGATCCTGGAAATTGCCGATATCCTGGTGATCAACAAGTCTGACCGGCCCGGTGCAGAGACGACCGAACGGGCGCTGCGCAGCATGCTCCAGTTGGCTCATCCGGTCGCCCATGTCTTTAAGCACCACGGCCAGGTGGAGCAGCTCTCGACTAACTGGGTGGCTGATCCACAAGCGCCATTGTGGATCCCGCCAATCCAACGTACTGTGGCTACCGAAGGAGAGGGGATTGCCGAGCTGGCTGCGGCAATTGACCATCATTATCAGCATTTATGCCAGACTGGAGAATGGCAGCAGCGCGAACAGGCTCGCTTGCAGTCTGAGCTCGAGGCGCTGCTTCAGGAGACCCTGGTGTCCCGCTGGCGGGATTCTTTGCCGGAGGCGCATTACCAGCAAGTCTTGGATTGCTTGATCCGCCGGGAGGTATCGCCCTGGCAAGCTGTAGAGCAATTGATCGACGGGAGGCCGGAATGATCTATTTGGGTAGGATCCGCCTGCGAGCGCCTGAGCGTTCGGATATTCCTCGCTTTGTCGCCTGGTTGAACGATCCGGAGGTGCGCGCTGGGTTGTTGGTGTCGCTGCCGCTTTCCACTGCAGATGAAGAAGGCTGGTTTGAAAACATGCTCAAGCGGCCGATGGAAGAACACCCGATGACGATTGAGGTCCGCCAGGGAGACAATTGGCTGCCAGTTGGAAACTCTGGTTTTCATAGTATCGACTGGCGCTGCCGCGCAGCGGAAGTCGGGATTTTCATCGGTGAAAAATCGCTCTGGAACCAGGGCTACGGCACCGAGGTGATGCGCTTATTGCTTAAGCACGGTTTTAATACCTTGAACCTGAACCGGATTGCGCTAGATGTCTATGAGACCAACCCGCGTGCGATCCGCTCGTATGAAAAAGCAGGATTTGTCCATGAAGGCCGGCGTCGCCAGGCGATGTACAAGGATGGCCGGTATGTGGATATTCTTCAAATGAGTGTTTTACGTTCTGAGTGGCAGGATTAACCTGGTTGTGTGAATCGTTAATGTCCCTATTTAGCGGTTTGCCTGATGCCTGAACTCCCTGAAGTCGAGACCATCCGCCGTTTCTTAAGCTTGGGCCAGGGAGAACGGCCTGCGATCCTGGGGCGGAAGCTTCAATCTGTCGAGGTGTTCTGGGAGCGCAGCATTGCTTATCCAGACTCGGCTCTGTTTGTAAAGCAAATCAAAGGCCAGGTCATCCAGGAAATTAGCCGGCGGGCCAAGTACCTGGTGTTTCGCCTTTCCGATCGTTGGCTGTTGATCCATTTACGGATGAGCGGCGATCTTTCCGTTCGCCATGACAGCCAGGCGCGCGATCCCTATGATCGCGTCGTTTTTAACCTGGATTGCTCACTCTACCTGGCTTTCAATGACACCCGAAAATTTGGAAAAGTCTGGCTGGTTGATGATCCTGAACTCGTCCTGGCTGGTTTAGGTCCGGAACCGTTTGATCCACAGCTCACCGAGGCAGATTTCTTTGCTCGTTTACAGGCCTATCGTCGCCAGCTGAAACCGCTCCTGCTCGACCAGAGTTTTCTGGCTGGCCTGGGGAACATTTACACCGACGAAGCCCTGCACCTGGCCAGGCTGCATCCTTTGATGCGTTCAGACCAACTCAGTATGGAACAAAGCCAGCAATTGCTGGAAAGCATTCGCCAAGTTCTCATGTTGGGCATTGAGAGCCAGGGCGCCAGTATTGATTGGGTATACCGGGGTGGAGAATTCCAGAACCATTTTCGCGTCTATCAGCGCACTGGCCAACCCTGTCCCACTTGCGGGACAGGGATTTTCAAAGTGACGATTGGCCAGCGCGGGACGCATTTTTGCCCGACCTGTCAGATCAAGCCGGAATTGTAAGAGTCGAATTCTACCGGCGGCGATGTCGCTTGCGCTTCCCGTCATTGCTCCGGGCACTGGAGGCTGATGAACCGCTGCCAGCCTGCCCAGGGACGGTTTTTCCAGCCGTGACTACTTCTACGCTTACGGTCTCATCTTCTGAGAATTCTTCTTCTTGTGTTTCATCAACCGATTGAGCCGGGTTGCTCTCTGCCTGCGCGCTTTCCCCTGCAGTCGTCGTCAGGACGGTGGTGCCCTCGCGCGGCCGGTAGGTGAACATGCGCGAAACTACTGCCAGGCGCATATTGCTCAAAAGTTCCTGGAAGAGCGCGAAAGCCCGGTTCTTGTACTGTACCAGTGGATCCCGCTGGGCATAGGCTTCCAGGCCAATCGAGATTCGCAGTGCTTCCATCTGGGTCAAGTAGTCGACCCATAGTTCGGTGACCACACTCAGCAGCAGCTGGCGATAGATTTCAGTCAACGACATCCTGCCCAGGGCTTCGATCGCCGCTTCTTTTTCTTCGGGTTGCAAACCGGTTGCCAGGTTTTGTACCTGTCCAAGTCGTTCTTCGCCAATCGCCTCTGCCAACCGCCGCCGAACTAGCTCACTTAAGGTGCTGACCGGGGTCTCTGCCAGTTGGTTCCATTCCGTCTGTCCCCAGGCCTGGTACATCCTCTGTTGCATTTCTTCCAGGTGGTCCAGTACATCGCTGGCGACTTCTTCTGTGGAACGGTTCTCCAGGAAGTGGGCAGCGCTGTATACATAGGTGATCCGGCTGGTTCGCTGCCAGACTCTCCGGTGAGTTTTCTTGTCGAAGATTGCCTTTGCGCCTTGCGGGATCATCAGCAACAAGGCAAGCAGGGTATTTTCATCGATAAATTCTGGCAGCTTCTCGAGGGCGTTTTGGAGATCGTGCTGGATCTGGCCTTCGCTCTCAATTCCTTCGCCCAGATAGCGCTTCTTTCGGTTGGCATAGAAAGCCTCGACAGCTTCCATGATTTGGTCAGCGATCTGATTCCAATCCCCGGTAGCCAATTGGGCTGGGTTCAATTCGAGGCTTTCTTCCAGGCGGCGTTCAATTGAGCCAATTAGCCGGCTGATCGTTTGACCAACCAGTGCGCTTTCCCCTTGGGCCAGGATTTCTTTCTTTGCCTGGACCGGTTGGCTTAATAACGTTCGCTGCGCTTCAGTAGAAAGCTTAACCGGCAGGCGGATCAGGTTGGATAACTCATTCAGGATATCTGTCGGTCGGCGAGGTTGTTCCTCTTCCTCCAGCACCAGGCCTTCAAAAAAAGTATCGACTGCTTCGCGCTGTTCTTCGACCTGGGTTTCAAGCTTATCATGGCTCTGGTTGAGCAGGGTGTTGACTTGTTGGAGAAGGTGCTCGCGTTCGGCATCGAGCGAAGCGCTGGTGACTTCATTCAGGCCGGCCAAGGCGGTTTCCTTGGCCACTTGCTCCTGTCCCTGCAAGATGTAATCGGCTAGCAGCTTAACTGAATAGCTCGGTGCAAACTTTTGGTTGACCCGGAAGGATGGTTGGATTTGATCGAGCCAGGAAAGCAGCTTCCATGGCCCACCCTCATCGTTTAGCGCTTCCGGTACCCGTCGGTTGACCTCGGTGCGCAGCATTTCATCAACATCATCGCTCAGATCTTCTTTTGAGAAGACGCGGTTACGTTGGGCATAGATCTTGGCCCGTTGGGTGTTCAGGACATCGTCATATTCCAACAAATGCTTACGGACGTCAAAGTTCGAGCCTTCGACGCGGGTTTGCGATTGTTCGACCAACCGGCCTACTAAACCCACCTCAAGCGGCATTGCATCGTCGATTTTCAGGCGCTGCATCAAGCCATCCGCCTGCGCTCCACCGAACATACGCATCAGCTCGTCTTCCAGAGACAGGTAAAAGCGGGAAGAACCCGGGTCGCCCTGGCGGGCTGAACGGCCACGCAACTGGTTATCGATCCGTCGGGCTTCATGTCGCTCCGAGCCGATCACATGTAATCCACCCAGGGCGCGTACTTTTTCCATATCTTCCAGGTGCTGGAAGAAATACTGGATTTCCGCCGAATAAATCCCATATTCAGCCGGGTCTAATTTCTGCAGCGCCTGGCGAATTTGCTCCAGGTTCATCTGGTAAGTATCTTGGTAGCCAGCCCGGTGAAGTACCCGGTGGACAGCGCTGATGATTTCTTCTGCTAATTCGCCGCCCAGCTTGATGTCCACTCCACGACCAGCCATATTGGTAGCAATGGTGACCGCAGCGTATGCGCCTGCTCCGGCGATGATTTGGCTTTCTTCGGTGTGCTTACGTGCATTCAAAACCTGGTGGGGTATCCCGCCCTGCAATACAGCTACCAGGCGAGCCCGGTTCTCCTCCGGCAGGTCGAGCAGGTGGATCAATCGTTCCAAGTTTGTCTCATCTTCTGGGTTGAATGAGATGTTCAGTTCCCGGGCCAGCTTGCGCAGGTCGTTGACATCTAATTTCTCAAGCGGCTGGTTGAGGGATTGGAGTTCAGGGATCAACCGCCCATCTTCTTCGCGTTGATTTTTCTCCAGCCAATGGCTACGCAGCAGCTTGACCTGACATAATCGGCGTAACGGTTCGGCTCGCAGGCGATTGGAAACTCGTTCGGAAAGCTCTACCGAGGTCGTGCCGACTAGCAGCGGCCGGCCTAATACATGATTTTGCAGGATTTCGGTAGCAATCGAACGCAGCTTAGCTTCTTCGGTCCGGTAGACGATATCCGGGTAATCTTTTCGCCGCCAGTACACTGGTGCTTTGTTAGAATCTTCGCGCCGGGTATAGTAGGTTACTTTATACCCTTGTGCGTCACGTCCCTCTACCTCCACCAATCCCGAGGTAGTACAGGCGGCCTGGTATTCGAGATTGGTGGGGATCGCCAGCACCCCGAGGTGATAAATCTTGTCAAATTCTTCTGCCTCTGTCACAGCCGTACCGGTCATCCCGGCCAGTTTGTTGTACATGCGGAAGTAATTTTGAATCGTGATCGTGGCGTAGGTGACCGATTCGCTCTGGACCTTTACGCCTTCCTTAGCTTCAACAGCCTGGTGCAGGCCGTCTGACCAGCGCCGCCCAGGCATCAGCCGGCCGGTAAATTCGTCAATAATAACAATCTTCCCAGCTTGGGCCAGGTAGTCCTTATTGCGTCGGAAAAGGAACTGGGCTCGCAACGCTTGTTCCAGGTAACCAAGCAGGCGCGCCTGTTCTGGCAGGATATCCTCTGGACGGTCGGGGTCTCGGAGGGTCGTACCCAGTGCCTCTTCCACCCGGCTCTCGCCGATTTCAGTCAGGGTTACGGTGCGGTCTTTCTCGCTGATTTCGTAGTCTTCCGGACGAAGCTGGCGAACGATTTGAGCCATCCGGATGTACCATTCGGCTTCATCCTGAGCCGGCCCGGAGATGATCAAAGGCGTTCGGGCTTCGTCGATCAAGACATTGTCGACTTCATCGACAATCGCAAAGTAATGCCCGCGTTGGACGCGGTCTTCCAGGCGCAAGGTCATGTTATCGCGCAGGTAATCGAAGCCATATTCGCTGTTGGTTCCGTAGGTGATATCTGCGGCGTAGGCTTCTTGGCGGGGGACCATCACCAACTGATCCTGGTCTTCATGCGGCGACTCGCGGTTGAGATCGACCAGGAATGCTTTCTTTCCATTTTCGGTCCGGGCGGCCATCTGCAGTACCCCTACCGATAAGCCAAGCATGACATAGATGGGGGCCATCCAGCGCGCATCTCGCCGGGCCAGGTAATCGTTAACCGTGATCAGGTGGACGCCGCGACCGACTGGCTGGCCATTCAGTGGCTCAAAGCTCCAGCGTTCTACTTTTTCACCCCATTGGGCGCGCGCGTTTTCAATCCAGGCGGGATTCAAAGTCAGCGCATTTAAATACACCGGCAGGGTTGCTACAAGGGTTTTACCCTCGCCGGTGCGCATTTCAGCAATTTTCCCATGGTGTAAAGCCGAACCCCCAATCAATTGGACATCAAAATGACGTAGGCCAATCGTTCGCTTGCTAGCTTCGCGTACGGTCGCAAAGGCTTCGACCAGGAGATCATCTAAAGTTTCACCTTCCACCAGTCGTTGGCGGAACTCTATTGTCTTAGCTTTCAGGGCTTCGTCAGTTAGCTCTTCATATGCAGGTTCCAAGGCATTAATTTGATCAACCAAGCCAGAATACCGGTCAATCTCACGCTTATTCGGATCGCCTCCGAAAATTTGAACGAATTTCTT
>CAZAGA010000058.1:0-14189 GCA_964484335.1 uncultured Anaerolineaceae bacterium | reverse complement strand
CACCCGCCTGGTCAGCTTTAACCCACGCTACGGCATCAGCCTGATCGGCCGCGAAGCCTTCGCAGATAGCCTAGAAAAAGTCGCCTTTCTGGGCGCGCAGGATACCTTAATTTACAACCAACAGGCCTGCAATGCCTCGCTGACACATTATATTGAGGCTGGCTTTGAGGCGGCTTGCGAATACGCTCAACGTTTGCAAACCGCCCTGGCAGAATGGGATGCTGCCATCCCTCAGGTTGTCTTACCCGCCCAGCGTGGCCAGCTCAAACGCTTGCGTCGTGGCAAATACAGCCGCGCCGAATGGCTGCTCAATTTACGAGCAGGCGAGTACGCCTCCGGTGTGGTGGTTATCCCCGAAGAATTCGACCTCCTGGATCATCCTATGGCGCGCCTAGTCGTGGTCCGGCCGGTCGACCATCTGGAAGACGCCTTACTTTACCTGCACGCTGGCGTGGCGATGGCTGGCATCTATCCCGAGCACCGCCGGTTGGCCTTGCTGGACGTAGTTGCCGCGCATGGCGTCTCCAGCATCTTTCCGCTCGGCCAGTGCGAGCGGGTCTTTGCTGGCATGCCGCAGGATGGGATGCTGGTGCTCAGCCAGTTGGTGGATTGGAAAAGCGGTTAGCCGGCTAAAACCAATTTTAATTAGAACTTGTGTTCTGTTATAATTTATGCAAACCGGTTCCTGTGTTTCAAACCCGGCTGCCTTGCCGCGCGGATGTTGACTATTGACTCTGAGTGCCAATTGGCCAAGATGAAAGATTTTCTGCGATCCTTTTGGAGGAGGGTGCTTGCGCTGTTTGGCCCACCGCCCGTCCCCCCTCAACCATCCCAACTTGACGAACAGTGGTATCAATCACTGCGCGATTTGGTTGTCCTGGATGTCCGCCCTGAAGAAGAACTAACCGCCGACCTGATGGCAGTGATCGAGGCCAAGAAAATCGCTGCCCTGGCCATCCAGGAACACTGGCACACTCTTTCTTACCGCGAGCAGCAGATCACCGCTCTGACTTGTCTGAGTTATACCAATCGCCAGATTGCCGCCCAGCTCATGCTCTCCCCTTCTACGGTTGCTACCCATATGCGCAAAGTGTTGACCAAGTTTAAACTGCACAGCAAAACCGAACTGCGCCAGGTGCTTTCCGGTTGGGATTTTCGCTCCTGGCGGAATACGCACTGATCCCGACTGTCCCCATCCCTGGCTGCCTGGCGGGATAACCCCCCATCCCTGGGTCATCTCCTGCAGACTAGTCTATTAATCATCTACTTTTCAACTACCCAGGCGATTGATTTTGCCCCTTGAATCCGCTAAGCTTGGGGTATGAATACATTACCCGAGCTCATCTCCAGTCGCTTGACGCTGCTGGTTGTTGATGGGCCGGCCCATGCTCTATGGCCCGCCCTGGTTGCCCGTCTGGCGCTGCGCCCCACGCCGGAGGGTGGGGTCAGGCTGCGCGTGGTTGACGCTGGCAACTGCTTCGCTGCCTATGCCATTGCTCGCCAGGTGCGCCGCGTCACTGCTGACCTGCCCGGCGTTCTACAGCGCATCCAGGTAGCGCGCGCTTTTACCTGTTACCAGGTTCTGACGCTGCTGGAATCCGCGCCGGTTGCTGCTGCGCCCTTGCTGGCGCTTGATCTCCTGTCGACCTTCTATGATGAAAATGTGCGCCTGGCCGAGCGCCAGCGCCTGCTGCTGCGCTGCGCTGTTGAGCTCAAGCGCCTCAGCCGCCCAGCCCCGGTCGGGGCATTGGTTTCACTGCGTGCCGGCCATCCGAATAACCCCGCCCTGCTCAAGATCCTGGAGAGCGCTGCCGACCAGATCTGGCGCTTTGAGCCGGAACGTTCACCCCCACCCACCCGCTTGTTTTGAGGAGATACTGTATGGGACGTACCTTGCCAACCATTACCGAGGTTTTTCTGCAGGAGCAGGGTTCTTTTTCTCGCTTCCGCCGCGCCCTCCGCCAGTCTGACCAGGCCATCTTAGAAGACCTGTTTGACGCGGCCCGCCAACACCTGGCTGCAGCCACCTACGCAGCCCATGCCCTGCCTTTTGAGACCATCCTGCTTGCCATGCTGCTTGAAGAGCACAAGGAGGTGATGCGTTTGCGCCGGGGACTGGAAGCGCTGGTCGCCAGTCCGGATGAATGAGATTCGTGGCTGGCTGCTCGATCTTTATGAGCACAGCCAGCAGGGCACGCTACTCTGGCTGCTCGGTGAAGACGGCCAGCGCCACTGCCTGCGCCACCGGTTGCCAGTTGTCTTTTACGCCGCCGGTCCCTTCGAACGCCTGCGCCTGGCCTGGCGTTGGTTGGAAAGCCAGCCGTTTGCGGTGCATCTAGAGCGCACCCAGCGCCAGGATCTGTTTGCCGGGCCGCTGACCGTCCTGGCTATCCAGCTTTCTGATGCTGCTTCCCAGCCGCGCCTCTTCCGCCAATTGCTTGCTTGCTTCCCCGACCTGGATTACTACGATGCTGATTTGCCGCTCGCCCTGCGCTACGCCGCTGCTTACGATTTGTTTCCGCTTGCTCGCTGCCGAGCGCTGGTCGATGAGCAGGGCTGGCTGCAGGAGATGAGCGCCCTCGATTCGCGCTGGGACCTGGACCCGATCCCGGCGCCGCTGCGTGTTCTGACCCTCCATCCAGATGTTGATCCGGTTCATGCCCCGCCAACCTACCTTGAGCTGCGCAGCGGGCGAGCCAGCTACCGTCTCTCACTGGCCAACCCGCGTAGCCTTCTGGTTTGCCTGAATGCTGCGCTCAAAACCCACGACCCGGACCTGATCCTGACCCGGCGGGGTGATACCTGGTTGTTCCCGCTTCTGTTTGAACTTGCCAAACGCTACGTGGTTCCTTTCAATCCCAATCGTGACCCGCAGCGCCAGGCGCTGCAGCGCAAAGAACGCAGTATCTATACTTACGGCCAGGTCCTGTATCGCGGTCAGCAGGTCCACCTGTTTGGACGCTGGCACGTTGATGAATTGAACGCCATGATGTATGGCGATTATGGTTTGGAGGGGGCGCTTGAACAGGCGCGTGTTACCGGCATGCCGCTGCAGGAAATCGCTCGCAAGTCGCCTGGTTCGGGCATCACCGCCATGCAGATGCAGACCGCTTTGCGCCGTGGGGTTTTGATCCCTTATCAGAAACAGCAAGCTGAGTATTTTAAATCGGCAGCCGACCTGATTGGCGCTGATTTTGGCGGGCTGGTGTACCAACCATTGGTCGGTCTGCACGATCACGTCGCCGAGATTGACTTCATCTCGATGTATCCGAGTATTATGGCGCGGTTTAACATCTCCCCCGAAACGGTTGCCCCGCTGGATGTCTTTTCTGGATATGCTTCGACTACGCTCAGCATGCCTGCCTCTTGGCAGCCTGAGCACTATTCGAAGGATGCGCCTGGTCAAGATTGGGGCGAGGCCGGGGCCACCGGTCCACAGCCAGTCCCCGAACTGGGCATTGCCGTGGATCAAGGGCGGCCTGGCCTGGTGCCCGAGACTCTGCAACCGCTGCTAGACCGGCGCCTGGCGCTCAAGCAGCGCCTGGCTGGGCTCGACCCGCGCGACTGCCGCGTGCAGCCCGATAAAGCGCGCGCCGCAGCTCTCAAATGGCTGCTGGTGGTCTGCTTTGGCTACCTGGGTTATAAAAACGCGCGTTTTGGCCGAATTGAGTCGCACCAGGCGGTCACTGCCTACTCGCGCGAAATCTTGCTCCAGGCCAAGGAAACCGCTGAAGCGATGGGCTATGTTGTTCTGCACCTGTACGTGGACGGGTTGTGGGTGCGCCAGCCAGGGCATACCGCCCCAGACGACTTTCAGCCGCTCTTGGAGGCAATTGCCGCTCGGACACGCCTGCCCATTGCTCTGGAAGGCGTGTATCGCTGGGTGGTTTTCCTGCCCTCGCGCCTGAACGAGCGCATCCCGGTTGCCAACCGCTATTTTGGTGTCTTTCAAGATGGCTCGCTCAAGATGCGCGGTATTGAAGCTCGCCGCCGCGATACACCGGCCTGGATTGCCGGGTTGCAGGTCGAAATATTGCAGCGCCTGGCCGGAGCGGCAGACGCCAGCCAGCTTACTGATCGATTGCCCGGAATTCTAAGCCTGCTGCGCCAGCAGATTGGCTGCCTGCGCGCCGGGCTGATACCGCTCGAAGCGCTGCTGGTCGGCCAGGGACTCAGCCGGACGCTGACGGAATACCGCTCGCCCTCGCCGGCTGCCCGTGCCGCAGCCCAGCTCGAGGCGGTTGGCAAATCCCTGTGCCCTGGCCAGCGTGTCCGCTTCCTCTACACTCGCGGCCAGCCAGGTGTGCAGGCCTGGGATTTGCCCGAGACGCCCAACCCGGCCCAATTGGACACGGCGCGCTATTGTCGGTTGCTGATCCGGGCAGCCAGCGCAGTGCTCTCCCCGCTAGGGATGACCGAGCAGGTCTTGCAGGGCTGGTTGGAGAGTGGGGTGGATCCGGGCAGGCTGACCCCCGAGCAACTCC
This sequence comes from uncultured Anaerolineaceae bacterium, assembly GCA_964484335.1. Lineage (GTDB taxonomy): Bacteria > Chloroflexota > Anaerolineae > Anaerolineales > UBA4823 > CAZAGA01. Next base: position 9,705 of record CAZAGA010000058.1, on the reverse strand, counting down.
TGCGCGGCAGCCAGCCAGCGCTGGAACTGCCGCCTGGGCGCGCGAAAAGGCGCTTGGCAGGAGTTTCCAGCGCTGCGCTAAGCCCGGATAGAACCGGTCTCGATCAGTTGTAGAAATGCTTCGGAGACTTGCGGGTCAAAGTGTCGGCCGTTTTCCAGCCGGATATATTCAAGCGCCTGCTCAACTGGCCAGGCGGTGCGGTAGGGCCGATCGGAGATCAGGGCGTCCCATACATCGATGATGGAGAAAATCCGGGCGGAAAGCGGGATTGCTTCCCCGCTCACCTGCTGAGGATAGCCAGAGCCATCCCATTTTTCGTGGTGGTAATAGGGAATATCGCGTGCCGGGTGTAGGCTGGGGATTCTGGAGAGCAGCTTATAGGCAATGACCGGGTGGCGGCGCATTATTTTCCACTCTGCTGCGGTTAGCGGGCCAGGCTTGAGTAAAATGCGCCGCGGGATGTCCATCTTGCCAATGTCATGCAGGATCGCCCCGTGCGAGATCGCATGCATTTCAGATTCGGGCAGGCCCATGTAGCGTGCCAGTTTCAAGGTGAGCCGGGTGACGCGTTGGGTGTGACCAATAAACTCTTGCTCAGCTTGATCAAGCATGGTTGACCATTCGAATAGGCCGGCTGGATTCAGGCTGGTATTGTTTTCTATTGAGCCAACCAGGGCGCGTAAAAGCATTCCTGGCTGGTTTTCCAGCCGCCGGTGTGAAAACCGGCGTGGCAGGGCTGCGATCAAGCTGTCCAAAGCGATATCCATTGTCGGCCTCGCAAAGCGCCAGGGCAGGCGGATTGGCTTGTGCCCAGGTAGCGAAAGAGAAACCCGGCCGGTTTAGTGTTACCTGGCCAGGCTAATCCAACCCGGCTGTGGCATACGCCCAAGCTTCGGAGTGTACAGGGGCCGGCCGCCGGTAAACGCTTTTGGCTGGTTTTTGGATCAACTGGCTGGCAAATTCGGCCAGCGTGGCGGCCCGGATTGCCAGTATGCGTTCGCGTTCTTCCCTGGCCAGTTGGAAGGTCTCACCGTTGTAGCCTGCAGCAATCGCTCGCGCCGGATCAGTCAGCAGCAGCTTACAGAACTTGCTGCTAACGACTGCTGCAGTCAGCAGGCGGTTAATTTCTTGCCCGTTGGCTTCAGGATGGCGATAGTTGGTTGTTGATGGCATGGTTCTTCTCCTGACGGGTGATTTCCTGTTGTGGTCCACCCAGTGACCACAGATACCAGATGACACCGATGGCGATCAGAATATCCCCGATGCTGAAAGCAACTCGATAAGGAATCCAGTCGGGCAGAGTCAGGCGGTCGGATAGCCAGGCCAACTGCGTTTGCGCAGCCGGGAGCACTTTATCTTTTGTGAAACCGAGCCGACGACCAATTGCCCAGGCCCCGGCTGGAGCCTCTGGCCACAGGCGCTGGATGGTTTCCGGAGAGATCGGCATCCAGCCCCCATTCAGGGAGATGACGACCAGGTTGAGGAACAACCCGCTGCCCATCACCCAGAAACCTGACTGGCGAAGGTTGGCTGCTGCAAACAACAGCAACAACGCCTGTGAACTGATGAGCGCCAGCGGTCCCCATGATTCTGGGAATTGGCTTCGTGTAGCTGGTAAGATAAAGGCGATCAGTTGCGGCAGGAAAGCCAGCGCTACAATCCATAAGAACCGGAGCTTTGTGCTGGTAAGTTTTCGACCGCCGCGCCAGGCCCGGACCGCTCCTGCCAGAATGCCAATCAGAATTGCGGTCAGCAGGATCAATCAGAGCGCCTAGTGACCGCCAAGAATTGGAGCGTTGGTGAAATCGCCCATCGCGCCCGGCGCGCCGGCTGCCAGGACGAACATGGACAGGGTTAAGATTACCAGGACGAGCTGAACGTGCTGTCGGTTGATATTGCTGACGAATTGGATCAGTTGGTTTTTCATGGTCTTTCCTCCGAACAAGCTAATTAAGTTAATCAAATTCCGATCTTGATCAGAATTATCTCGAAAACTGGTCACTGAAAGTGCCTCTTAATCTGGCTGCCCAGCTTAGAATTTGATGAGAATCTGGAGATTGAAAAGTGAATTAACGAGTTAGTGTTTCATACAGTGCTACTGTTTGCTCAGAGGGGGGCGCGTTGACTTCGCTTTTCAAAATCAGCTTGCATTGTTCATACTGCCGGCTGACTGCGGCGCGGTTACCGCGCGCAGCATGAATGCGCATTGCCAAGCGGTGCGCTTCTTCCAGGCTGGGTTCCTCTGCCAGGGCAGATTGGCAGCTTTCCAGGGCAGCCGGGTAATCGCTGAGGTAAAATTGGTTTTCTGCCAGGCTGAGGGCTGCCTGGATATAGAGATTGCGTAGCCGTTGTCGCTCGATATCGACCCAGGCGCCATCTGCTTCGGGCAGGTAGCTTCCCTTATAGATACTGAGCGCGGAGCGGTAAAGTTCGACCCTTTGTTGAGCGTCTTCGCTGGCCCTGGCTTGGCTGATCTGGGCCACGAATTCTTCAACATCGTATTCATAATCCAACTCTCGGTTGAACCAGTAAACATCTTCATTAAACAGGACAATCTCGGGTCCAAGGGCATGTCGTAGACGGTAGATCGCATTTTTAAATTGCAGCTTGAGCTGGGCAGCCGAGCTTTCTGGCCAGAAGTGCAGGCCAATCGTTTCCTTGGTAACGCCCTGGGGATTGGAGACCAGAAAATAGAAGATCTCGCGCACTTTGCGCTGGTTCTGCCACTCTGGAGAACTGACTGGCTGGCCATCGCGCTCGACTTGTGCCTTTCCCAGCGCGTTAATCACCAGCCGGGGAGGGGCAAAGGGGACACTCGGGCTGCGCGGGCGCAGCCCTTTGCGCAAGGCCGGGATCCCGGCTTCGAATTCGATGACGCGCTCGAGCAGCTCGCTTGCCCGGTGGAGCGAATCCGGCGGCCGGCTGGCTTTCTCCAGCAGGTCGCGCGCTTCGCATCCTGCCACGACCAACACGTGCGGGCTGTCCAGTTCGTTGGCCAGGCGCAGTGCCTGAACCAGATGGCTGCGGGTGGGGGATTCCATTCCGGCTCGGAATTCGCACACCGCCAGGTGCAGCAAGGCCCGGGCTGTTTCGACCGGCTGTCCAGTCTCCTCAAAATGCCCGGCGGCCTTCCCCAGCCAGTCTACTGCGGCTGTTAAATCGCCGCGAGCGGCCTGTAATCGTCCAGTTTCCAGCTCGAACAGGCCGCGTTCCATCGTCGAACTGGTCTCAGACACCCGGCTTTCCGCTGAAGCCAGGGCACGCTCCGCCTGATCCAGGCTGCCGGCTGCTCGCAACTGGCTGGCCGTCGCAAGGTCAGTGTAGAGCAGTAGAAAGTGGTAATCAATCCCGCGTGCCAATATCCGTGAGCGGGTATAGGCATCCAGGGCAGCCTGGCTGGCCTCCAGGTCGGCATAGATGTCCCCGATACTGGCCAGGATGTAGGCTTCCATGCGGGTATAGCGATTCTGCCGGGCTTTGCTGAGCGCTTCTTCCAGAGTCTGGACAGCCTGAATGTAATTGCCCAGCAGGTGGTGTAACACGCCCAGGTTGTTCAGCAGGTTGGCCTGGCGGACAGAGTTATTCACCTTGCGCCAGTATTCCAGTGCCTGTTCGTAATACTGTAGAGCAGAACGATACTGCCCACTGCTCATCTGTGCCAGGCCGAGCTCCATCTGGACGGTAGCCGCGTTCTGGCGATCTTTGAGCGCCTGGTAGATTGCCAGCGCCTGCGAAAGCCGGCCGGTTGCTTCTTGAATCTGCCCGATCTGGTACAGGCTCACCCCCGAAGCGCGCAGGGCGTCTGCCTGGTAAGGTTGCAGGGCTGGGCTATCGCCGATCAGTTGTTGGGCTGCGCTGGCATCTTGCAGCGATTCCCAGTATTTTCCCAGGAAGCGCAGGGCTGTTGCCCGGCGCGCCAGGGTGCGCGCTAGGGCTGGCGGGTCATCGATTACCTGGAACAGCTCCACCGCCTGGTTGAGCAAGGCCAGGCTGCGATCTGGCTGCCCAAAAACCAGCTCGGGCACCGCTCGCAGCGAGAGCAATTGGGGTGAATTGACCAGGATTTCTTCGGGTAGTTCATCAATCCATTCCGCCAGCAAAGCCAGGCGGCTACTGCGCACCAGGGGCGTCCCGGCTTGTTTGATCAGCTCGCTGGCCAGGATTGGGTCGTCTAGTTGGCGGCATATGGAATGCGCCCTTTCCCAGTCCTCCTGCTCGGCGAATATTTCCACCAGCCGCCGGCGGATCCGGCCGCTTTCTTGGGGGCGTTCCAGATCCAGGCGCGCCTGCAAGAAATCACGGAATAGATGGTGGTAGCGAATCCAGCGCCCGTCTTCGCCCACCGGTAAAACAAACAAGTTATTCTCTAAGACATATTCATAAGCCTGGCGCCAGATTCCGCCTTCGCCAAAAATGCTTTCACATAATGAGTGGTCGAACTCGTCCAGCACCGAGGTGCTCAAGAGAAAATCGCGCACCTCCGCTGGTTGTTGGTCGAGCACCTGCTGGGCCAGGTAGTCATACAGCCGGACGCGCGAGACGCGTGTTAATCGCATCCGGTCGAGCAGGCCGTTGGGCAGGGTCTGGGTGGAGAGCAGCAAGCCGGTTACCCAGCCCTCGGTGGAGAATGCAATTTCTTCAGCCTCAGTTTTTGGCAGGGCTACGTTGTAATTCTGTTGGATCAGTTCCTGGATTTCGACGCTTTGGAAGGCCAACTCTTCAAAGCTCAGGCCGCCAACCATCGAGCGCGCCACCATCAGTGGCATATCTGGCAGGGCCAGTAGCGCCCGTGAAGCCAGGACCAGGTGGCAGTTTTCATCCACATCCTGGGTGAAACGGCTGATGAATGCGGTAATGTCTTTTTGTTCGTTGACCAGGTGGAAATCATCCAGGATCAGGATGAAATGTTCTCGAATTGTCTCGTAGGCTTCATTGACAATCGTCGCTGCCAGGTGATCCAGGTCCATCTTCGTTGTCAAGCTGCTTTCCAGCGTGGCCAGTGATTGCGCACCGAAGGCCGGGAAGCGATTGGCGAGTGCAGCGATGAAATGGGCCAAAAAGCGCGCCGGATCGCGATCCAAGGCATCGACCGTGTACCAGCAGACTGCCAGATCGGTGTGATAAGCGAAATCAACCAGTAGTGAAGTCTTGCCATACCCGGCTGGCGCGGCAAGGATTATCAGCCGGTAATCCATCAGCTCGAACAGCAGGTCCAGAAGCCGCTGCCGGGAGAGTAGATCCGACCGGCGGCGGGGAAGGGTTACCTTGGTTCGAGTGACGAGAATCGTCATACTGTTCCCCCGATCAAGAAGAAAGGGTTTAGCCCTGGTTGTATTTTTCCAGGTCTACTGAGGCGATATACGGCAGGTTGCGTCCCTTCTCGTCGATGTCCAATCCGTAGCCAACCACAAAGTAATCTGGGATGACAAACCCGCAGTAGTCGATCTGGATGTCCACCTTGTGACGGCTGACCTTGTCCAGCAAGGCGCAAACTTTCAGGCTGCGCGGATTGCGGTCAGCCAGTAAGCGTTTGACATAGCGAATGGTATAACCGCTGTCAACAATGTCGTCTACCAGGATCACATCCCAGCCTTGGATATTGGTTTTATGGTCCGAATCGATGCGCACGAAACCAGTCGTTTCCGCCCCGGTATAGGATGAGATCGACATAAAATCCATCGTCAGCGGCAGGTGGATTTTTCGCATTAAGTCGGTGATGAATACCACGCTGCCACGTAGCAGACCCAGCAGGAGTAGCTTGTCCGAATCCGCATAATCGTGCGTGATTTGCTCGCCGAGTGTTTTCACTCGAGCTTCTATTTCCGCCTGGGAAATCAGCACCTGACCGATGAAAGGGTAGGGGAATTTGATCGGGTCTGGCATGGGATTACCCTGATTCCTTTTTGATTTATTGGCTCTCAATGAATTTCGGACGGACGCCCAGGCCAGGGCGGTCAGGCAAGACCAGCCTGGCGCCCTGGTAGCTCAGCCCTTCGAAGGGGTCGTTTTTGATCAGCAGCGGGCCGTCCAGATCGGCGTAATCGCACAACGCCGCCAGGTGAGCCGCCGCGGTTACGCCCAGGCTGCTCTCCACCATACAGCCGAGCATGATTTGCATATCCAGCGCCCGGGCGGTATGGATCGCGCGCAGCGCTGCGCGAATGCCGGTGGTTTTCATCAGCTTGATAATCACGCCGTCTACCGCTCCGGCATGAGCAGCCACGTCGTGCGAGTTGATGATATTTTCGTCGGCAAAGATCGGCGTGCCCAGCTTTTGAGCCCGCAGCCAGCGCAGGCCTTCGATATCGCCAACCGGTAGGGGCTGCTCAACAAACTCCAGCTCGTATTCTGCCAGGCGTGGAATCAGCTGGGCGGCCTGTTCACGTGTCCAGCCGGCATTGGCGTCTACCCGCAGCCGGGCATCGGTGGCGCGCCGGATGGCGGATACGATTGCTTCATCATCTGGGCTGCCGAGCTTGATTTTGATGATCGGCATGCCTGATTGGCGGGCTCGCTCGGCCATCGCCTGTGGTTCATCCATCGCCACTGTATAAGAGGTCAGCGGCATGCGCTCGGGGTCCAGTCCGAGCAGGCGGTAAACTGGTAGGTTCAGGCGCTGGCCCAGCAGGTCGTGCAGCGCCAGGTCGAGTGCGGCCCGCGCCGCCCGTGAGCCTTCAGGAAGCTGGTTGAGGAAGGCCTCGATCTGGAAGGGATCTGCAAAGCGTTGAGGGTCGGCTGGGGTCCCCTCCAGGCTGGCCAGGTAGGCCATGATCCCGGCTTGGGACTCGCCGTGGTGAGGTACCCCGGCAGCCTCGCCCCAGCCGGTGTATTCGCCATCATTCAGGCAAGCAGCAACATTGAAGCGCTGGTCACTGGCGCTGTGGGCGATGCGAAAGGTAGTGCGTAAATCCAGGGTGAGGGGTTTCCAGGTCAGCTTCATAGAAATCTTCCGATCCCAGCCAGGCTTTCCACCAGTGCGGCCCGGTAGATCGGGCTGAGCGGGTCCAGGCTGTTGTAAGCCACGCTCCAGGTTGTTCCGTTGGCATGGAGAATCTGGCTGCCGCCGAGTGAGATGGCGACGTGTGTGATGCTAGCATAGCGAGGGCTGAATGGATCATGGCGCCCGAAAAAGAGCAAATCGCCAGGCCTGGGCTCGCCCTCGACCGGGCGCGCTGCCCGAAACTGCTGGTCGGCGTCGCGCGGGATTGAACAACCCAGGAAAGCATGGAAAGCCTGGGCCAGGCCCGAACAATCATAGCCGAAGGGCGTCCGCCCGCCCCACAAGTACGGCACGCCAATGAAGCGCCGGATAGCCTGTAAGGCGATCTCGATTCCGCCTGGTGTGGGCTGCGGGCATTCCGAATTGGACAGCACCCCTTCGCGCGCTGCTTTCCAGCGCTCCCCTCCGGGCAGGCGCAGCAGGACTTCTGCTTCCTGCCATTCTTCCACGAATAGTCGGACACCAAACGGCAGCTTGCCAGCCAGGCTGCCCTCCAGGTTAAAGACCGGCAGCAGCTCGGCCTGGACGCAAGCGTTGCATGCCGTTTGGTAATCCACCAGGGTGCTATCCGTGCAGCGCTCCAATGCTGGGATCTGAATCCAACCCAGGTAGCCATCCTGGACGTGCTGCACCCAGGCCCATTCGCCGCGCACTTCCAGGACCTGGACTGCCTCGCCGAACAAAGCCTGGCTGACCCGCTCGGCCCGGTTGCTTGGGTTGCGGCGCAGGTCGGTCACCCCGCGTCGGACCAGGGCCCGTTCAGCTGTTGGTCGCAGTACCTGCAGGCGCTCTCCGGCCAGTGGCAGGCCGAGCGCCTGCAGGCGCTCCACTGCTGCGCTGCGCTGTTCTTCTTCGAGCACCTGCCCGTTAAGGATGGCTTCAACACGTTCAGTTTTCTGAAACAGCACCCGCGGTTGGAAGACCGTCTGGCGCTCGTCGGGATAGCGTTCCCGCCGCAGGCGCTCCAGGCTTTCGTTCCAGTCGTCGCCGCGGCGCTCCAGGAAGTCCTCCACTCGCTCGATCCACTCGAACAGGATTTCATCGTGGACATTATGGCCGATTTTCTCCGGCAGCCACAGTTCGGCTTGTGGCAGGTGGCGGGCGATGAATTGGGCGTGCCCGGCTGGGGCGTTCACGCGGTCCTGCTCGCCCTGGATCACCAGGGCGGGTCGCTGGACTACTGCCAGGTCGGCGGAGGTGTAATTCGGCTGGCTGATAATTTCTGCTACGGTCAGGTGCAGCAGCTCGCGCCAGTACTCTGCGCCGTGAGTCTCGCCGTGCAGGGCGATCATCTCGTCGCGCCAGTCCGGCGCCTCACGCGCCACTCGTTCGGGGTCGAAGATCGCCGGTTCCTTTTCAACCAAGTCCGGTGAGACGTAGGCATTGCCGGCCTGGATCACGGCGCTTTGGACTACCTCGGGATGCTCGAGCAGGGTTACCAGGGCAATGTTGCCGCCGTTGCTGTGACCAATGATCTGTGCCTGTTGGTAACCCAGCGCTTTGACTAGGCCGGCAACATCGTCAGCCAGCTCTTTGAATGAATAGCTGTGCTTGGGATTGCTGCTCCGACCATGGCCGCGGCAGTCAGGGACGATTACCCGCCGGCGGCGGGCCAGCAAGGGGGCGACGAATTGCCAGCAGGACTGGCCGGTTTGGGTCGAGCCGTGGAGCAACACCGCTGGCGCCTGGCCTAGCTGGTCCTGGCCAAAGCTTTCGTAGTATGTCCGGCAACCGTTGACTTCAATAAATGCCATGGCGCGCTTCGCTTATTACCTGGCCAGTGCCAGCAGGCTGCGAAATGCCTTGTAAATGGAGACCATATCGCTGGCAGAGTACTCAACCCGCCGGCCGCTACGCTCCGCTCCCGGCAGGATGGCGGCTTTGTCGGCCATTTCCGATTGGACGAAATCGATTGCCATGCGGATGGGCGCTTGTAGCATCAGCGGCTTGAAGCTATGCCCGTTTTCTGGCCCGTTCACCAGGTGCGAGATGGCTTGGTAAGCAGCTTGCTGGATTTTCTGCTGGGCTTCTTCTGGGTGCAGGCATTCAGCCGCCATCCGGCTTGAAGCCCATTTCACTACTGCGGTTTCGACGTTTCCCAGCAGGTTGCTGGCCTCTGCACAGGCTGCTTGGTCGCCAGAAATCATCAACACAGGCACGTTGAAATGGCCGCAGACCGCTGCATTCAGCCCGATCTCCCCAAAGGTCTGGTAATCGGGCTGGTCGGCTGCTTTCAGCCACAGGTTGGCGACTCGCTCATCTGACCAGGTGTGCTCCAGGATCGCGTTTGGCGTGCCGATCTTGGCATGGTAGCCGACGAACATCACACCATCCACGCCCTGGTCAACGCCTTGGACCATCGATAGCGGGGATGGCGTGCCGCTGTTCAGCGTGGCGCGCGGATCAAGCTCCTCGATCAAGATATTCCGTCCCCAACTGTGCCCATCCGAGACAACGATCTCATCCGCTCCGGCGGCTGAAGCGCCGCGGATCGCTGCATTGACATCCGCAGTCATCAACTTGCGGAAACGGGCATACTCTGGGTGCTTGGGATCCACCTGATCCCAGTGCACCACTCCTGAAATTCCCTCCATATCGGCTGCAATTAATACCTTCATCCAGGCTCTCCTGTTTTCAGTCCAGCCGCGGCAGAGCCCGGCTGGGGCGTTGGGTTAAGTCCGGCAGGGCAGGTGGATTCTCCTGCA
>CAZAGA010000057.1:0-14367 GCA_964484335.1 uncultured Anaerolineaceae bacterium | reverse complement strand
GGGTGAATGTAGGCTTGAACCTTTCTCCCGTAACTGGAAACGCCGACCTGTATGTCTGGTACCCAGGCAATTTCGATAACCCCGATCAGGCCTTGACGAAACCTGGTACAGCAGTAGAAGCCGTTTCATTCACCACGCCGAAGGAAGGGATCTATATTATCCTAGTTCATGCTGTGGAGCCGGTCACCTATAACCTGGCGATTACTCCTGCTGGCGGACCTTCGGCGCCCGTGACAGGACTGCCTTCCCAAGCTGGTCCTCAGGCGATATCTGGCAGCGCTTTCGTCCAGGAGCCGGTCTTCTCGATCATAGGAATGGATCCGCTCGGAATTGCTTCAGAAGTCTTATTCGTTCGTATTCAACTGCCAATCGTTCGCTAAGCCGTTTGGCTGGCGTAGGCAGTGACGAAGGGAGTTAAGTTATAAGTGATACCCTTCCAGGTGGCGGCTGTTGAGTTCAATTAATTGTGCCTGATAGTCGCCACCTGCAGAATGATCTTCGGAACCCAGGGTTGGATGGTTTATAATGGGATCAGGAGATCGGAATGGTATCGCCTGGCCTGGATGAGAAAGCACTGATCGAAAGAGCAATCAGCGGAGATGCGGATGCATTTGGTGAATTGTATTCGCATCACCTGGATGCGATTTATCGCTATGTATTTTTTAGGATCGGCGAACAACAGGAAGCAGAGGATTTAACCGAGAATGTCTTCCTGAAAGCCTGGGAGGCTTTACCTGGATACAAAGATTATGGGAATCCTTTTTCGAGCTGGTTGTATCGGATTGCGCATAACATTGTTGTAGATCATCATCGGCGGATTAAGCCAGTACTGGGCAGTTCGGAAATCGATCTCCTGGATAGTCACCAGGACATAAACGCCGATACACTGGGCCTTATTTTGGATGCGGAACAGATTGATGAGCTTGGAAAGGCGATCATCCTACTGACCCAGGAACAACAACAGGTTATTATCTTAAGATTTATTGAAGGTTTGAGTCACGCAGAAATATCAGCAATTATTGGAAAAAATGAAGGCACCTGCCGAATGATTCAGCACCGCGGCCTGGCAGCCCTCCAAAAACTGCTGAATGGAAAAAGTTGGAATAGTGAAAATGGAAAATAACTTTCGAGATTTTGATACGATCCTGGAACAATGTCTTGAGGCTGTTCAGCAAGGCACTAAATCCGTAGAGGAGTGCCTTCAAGAGAATCCGGAATTCCAGGAAGAGTTAGCGCCTCTACTGAAGCTGACCAACAGGTTGTTGGAGGCGCGTGAGCTGAAGGTTTCGCCAGAATTCCGCCAGGCTGCTCTTGGGCGATTTAAGTCCCAATCCAATGGGTCGCAACTCGTGAAAGCTTCACCCTGGCCGACCCTGGTTGAACCTGTTGAACGGAACGAGTCTGGGTTTCGGGCTGTGCTGCCTGCGATTCAACCGGTGCATTCTCCGCGGACACGCCAGGTGAATTGGAGGTTTTCTTTCTCGATAAGCCTAGTGGTAGTCCTTTGTTTGGCGTTGCTAACGGCGGGGGTAGGATTGGCCGCTCAGAGCTCTCTGCCGGGTGGGATGTTCTATCCGGTTAAAATAGCAATTGAAGGCGCGACCCTGAACCTGGCTGGCTCAGAAGTTCGCGCTGCTGAACTCCATCTGGCTTATGCTGAACGGCGGTTGGTAGAGATCGATCGTTTATTATGGAATGGACAAACTTCTCTTCTGCCTTCAAGCCTGGAGAATTTCAATCGGCACGTTTCTCTGGTTGCTTCTCAGATTATTCCCGCCAACCTTGAAAAACCAGAATGGGCACTTTTGGCTAGCCAATTTATGAATAGCCCGGCCACGAATGAAGCTTATCTGCAAGGCCTAGCAGATTGGCTGCCACCTGATCAACGCGCCGAGTTGGTCATTGCTGTCAATGCAGCACGCCAGGCGCGTCAATCGGCTGGAAAAGTGATAGCAGAATTAACAGAACTACGCAAACAAATCATCGAATTACTCCAGAGCACTCTGGTTCAGCCAAATGCGACTCCAAATCCGCAGGATAGGAATGTTGCTGCCAGTCCGACCCCTACCAGCCCAACTCCTAGTTCGCCCCGGCCAACCGATCCATATGTCGAGGGAACATACTTTGTAGAAGCGCGCGGCCTGGAGTACTGGCTCACCAATACCCCAGATTGGTCGAAGATAGCCACCGATTATCCAAATCTCTACCCGACCCTGGCTAATCTTGCGACGCGCTTACCAGAATTAACCGCCACACCGCGTCCGTATTTGCGGCCTACCCGAGTACGACCTAATAGTATAATTCCTACCTATAGGGTTCCAACCCAATATCCCACTCCACCGGTTCTCCCAACCCGGTAAACTTCGAGCAATAATGGATCTTGAGCAAACTAACTTGGCGGTAGGTAAAACACAAAAATTTGATGGCAGGCCAAAGGGAACCAGGCCTGCCTTGATTGAATTAATCAATGTCGTCAAAATATATGAAAACGCAGCAGGTAAGTATCCAGCTTTGAATGGGGTGAACCTGCGGATTGATTTGGGGGAATTTGTTGCCATTATTGGTAAGTCTGGTAGCGGTAAGACTACCTTGATGAATATGATTACCGGGATAGACCGACCGACTATCGGCCAGGTGGTGATCGCAGGCACTTCGATTCATGAGTTGAAAGAGGGAGATACGGCGGTTTGGCGCGGGAATACGATCGGGGTAGTTTTTCAATTCTTTCAATTGTTGCCGACCCTCACCGTGATTGAAAATGTGATGTTGCCGATGGATTTTTGTCATCGTTATTCGTTGCGAGATCGCCGGCAGCGAGCTCTACATCTGCTGGAGCAAGTCGAGTTAGCGGAATATGCTTTTCGTTTGCCGTCGGCTCTCTCAGGTGGACAGCAGCAGCGCGTAGCAATTGCCCGTGCCCTGGCGAATGACCCACCAATCCTGGTGGCCGATGAACCAACCGGCAACTTGGATTCCGGGACTGCCAGCGCGGTTTTCAATCTCTTTACAAAGCTTGTTCGCCAGGGCAAAACAATTGTGATGGTGACCCACGACCAGGATCTGGTGAAGCAGGTTTCTCGCACTATCTTTCTAAAAGATGGGCGAATAACTGGCGATGAGGTTCACCAGTTTCCGATCGAGAACGCTTTAGAAGCAGAAGAGAAATCGCCTGAGACACGCAAATTATCCCCTTACCAACGCCTGGTGGCGGATGTTCTCACAGACCCGACCACTGCTACCAGCAAACTACGCGAAACTATGCAAAATCCCAATCTGGAAAAGCGCGAGCGTGAAGCTTTATACCAGGCACTCTATGAAGAAATCAAGCTCAGAGCGGATCAAGCAGAACAGGCCGGAGAGATAGACGAAGCCCGGAAATTATGGGCAATATTAATTGATACAACCGGTAAGTAAAATTTGATACATCTGGTATATAATAGGGGGTGAGTATTTGTATTCATAAAAACCGACTAAACTAGGATCTTCTATGAGCCAAATTACCGGGTCGGCTTCTGGCGAAGCCAGCTCTCGCTTTCAAACCAGTTGTCCATATATCGGCATGCGCAGCGACCCTCAAACGCATGTCGGGATCCCCGATACGCGCAATTGTTGTCACCTGGTGAATCCACCGCGTGAGGTTAGCATTAACCACCAGCAGGCGCTGTGCCTTGGTCAGCATTTTCCGAGCTGCCAGGTGTATATGACCTCCGGTGAGGGCGAGGTGCCGGAGGGTATTTTTGAGGGTGATGGCGAGGGGGAGCGTAGTTTTGGTTTACCTTTCTTATTTTCCCGGCGTTCGCAGGCTAGAGCTGCCAAATCAGCCACTAGCCCTTCAAAGACAGTCCCATTGGTCGAGCCTGATCTGGCGAAAAAACCACAAACTGAGCCAGGTGTGGAACAAAAAACAATCTTAAGCCCTGAGCCGGGCCCTGTGGCTCCGCCAGTGGCGCAGCAAGCCGGTCAACCAGCCCCTCCAGCTCGTCAGGAAGTACCTCCAGCGGTGGAAGATGAAGAAGAGTTGCGCCGTAGGCTGTACAACGAGGCGCTTAGCCGTTATGATCAGGTGAGCAGTGCAAAGAGGGAGCGCAAAGGTTTATGGGCGTTCCTGATGGTTGCGGCGTTATTGGTCTTCTTAATCAGTGTATGGGGTATTTACAATCGTTTCCAGAATCAGCAGCGAGATGCACTTCTGGCGGCGGAAACAAATTATACGATCGCTCTGGCAACCGCTGTTCAGGATATGGGCGCAGCAGCGGATGCCTGGGGAACCGCGGCCAGCATTATTGATGCTCAAAATAGCACTGCCACTGCTGTGGTAAATGCAACCCAAACTGCCGCCCTGGTGGCTGCAGAAATGCAACAAACCGCTGACGCGGCGGGTGTGCAAGCACTTACCGTCACCCCAACCACTGAATTGGTAGTCTGCCAGAATATAAATGAGGCATCCCTGCTGATTGCATCTGGTCCACAACTTGCCCCAGAGTTACGGACTTTTTATACCGCAGGAATGACGAACCCGCAGGCATCCTGGGTGGTTCAAAATTCGGGCACTTGTGGTTGGTCGCAGATTTTATTGTGGTCCGTATTTGATAACTCGGTCACTCAACCGATTGTCAAGCGCAATGGTCAGGTTGTTACTCCCACAGCCGACCCGACTCAAAGCATGATTGCTCCCGGCGAGCAAATTGAGCTGGTCATCGAATTTCCAGCTTCGAAAGCTCAAAGAATTAATAACGAATGGATCTTGGTGGTTGACGGGCTCTCGATGCTCTCCCAACCTCACTTGATTCTTAAGGCTGATAGCTGGGTCGTGCTCAATCCAGGCGATCAGCCTACAGCTACCCGCTCGCCGAGAAAATCCACCCCGGGCGGAACAAATCCGACCAGTGTCATCCCGAGCCGTGACACTCCAACGCCTGAGGGGGGCGGTGAGCCTCCTCGGCCTTAGGTCTGGTCTCGGTAAGGCAACAATTTTCCTATGGCCTTCCCGCGTTGGCGAAAAGTGCTCCGCGATTTATGGAGCAACAAGACGCGCACCCTGCTGGTGATTTTGTCCATTGCTGTCGGCGTGGCTGCAATTGGGGTTGTCGCGGGTACATACGCCATTATTACTCGTGAGCTACCTGGCGCATACAGCCGGGTTAATCCTACCAGCGCGACGATTTATTCAGAGCCCTTTGACGATGAAATGCTGCGCGTGCTTCAGAATATGGGTTTGGCGCGCAACCTTGAAGGACGCTATACCTTACGCATTACAACCCGAGTGGCGCTGGATAAAGAGCGCGATATCTATCTGAACGTAATCCCGAATTTTTCAAATATTCAGATCAACAAAGTCTTTCCCCAGTCTGGCTCTTGGCCGCCTGGAAAAGAAGAGATGTTGATCGAACGCGCTTCTTTGCCCTTGTTGAACGCCCAGATTGGGGATACGCTGACTGTCGAAACTCCGGATGGTCGGACGCGCTTATTGAAAATTTCAGGCCTGGCGCATGATATTACAGGCCCGGCAGGAACGTTTATTGATCGAGTAAGCGGTTATATCACCTTCGAAACCCTTGAAGCGCTTGGTTATCCTTCCCAATATAATGAGCTCTTGTTGACAGTGAGCGGTACGCCGCCCGATACAGAGCGGGTGAAGTTGGTAGCTGATCAATTGGCCGAAAAGATTCGCAAAAGCGGCCGGAGTGTATATTCAGTAGTATTAGCAAACCCCGGCAGGCTTTGGTTCGAATCTTTTGTCGCTCCGATGGCTTCCATTCTGGGCATCCTGGGTGTGATTATTCTCTTGATGAGTGGCTTGCTGGTTGTGAATACGATTTCGGCGTTGATGGCACAGCAAATCCGGCAGATTGGAATCATGAAAGCTGTTGGTGGACGAGCCGATCAGATCGGGATGATGTACCTGGTTTCAATAGGGGTGATTGGCTTAGCGGCTTTGATTTTAGCGGTCCCCCTGGCAAATTTGCTTACCCGAACCAGTGTCCAGTTACTTGCCGGAATTATTAATTTTAATATTTCAAGCTTTCAACTCCCCCGGCCCGTACTATACCTGCAACTGGCTCTGAGCCTGTTGGTGCCTCTGATCGCCGCCTCTTTTCCGATTTTCTCTGGCGCTCGGATCACTGTCCGTGAAGCAATCAGCGATTACGGCCTGACCAAAGTGCACTTTGGGGATAGCCTCTTTGATAAGTTAATTGGAAAAATCCGAGGCTTGCCACGCCCGCTACTGCTTTCATTACGGAATACTTTTCGCCAAAAGTCTCGCCTTTCGTTAACCCTGCTTACTCTATCGATTGCCAGCGCGATCTTCATTGCCGTGATTAGTGTTTACGCATCTTTGACGCGTACCCTCGATCAGGCCCTACGTTATTATGGTTTTGATGTGATCATCCAGTTCAATCGACCCTACCGTGTGGAGCAAATTGCAGGTGGAATTCGGACATTTGCTTCAGGAATTGACAAGGCCGAAACCTGGGATGCGATCACTTCTCGAATGGTGCTGCCCAATGGAACAGAAACGGATAACATTGTTTTAATCGCTCCTCCAACCAATACTGCTTTGATCAATCCGACCCTCCTGGCAGGTCGCTGGCTAGAACCAGGCGATGAAGATGCAATCGTAATCAATACCGATATTTTGAGGCTGTCGCCGGACGTTCGTGTAGGGCAGCAGGTGACTCTAAATATCAATGATAAGAAAACTACCTGGACGGTTGTAGGGATAATCCGCTCGGTTCTAAGTGGGCCAAGTGCGTACGCGAATTATCCTTATTTTTCCAGACTGTTAGGCCGGTTTGGGCAGGCTGCAGCGGTTTATGTCAAAATAACAAACCCAGGACTGCAGTACGAACAAACCATATCTAAGCTCCTGGAAACTCATTTTGAGCAGGCAGGACTGAAAGTCGCATCCACCTCGACCGTCTCCGAATTGAGAATTACAGCCATTCGGCAATATAATGTTATCTTTATTTTCTTAATTTTAATGGCATTTTTACTTACAATCGTTGGTGGTCTCGGTTTAACTGGTACAATGAGTTTGAACGTTCTGGAGCGGACCAGAGAGATTGGCGTACTCCGCGCAGTTGGCGCTTCAAATGGCGCTGTACTGCAAATTATTGTATTCGAAGGACTGTTGATAGGTGTTTTAAGCTGGTTGCTTGGCCTGATCCTTGCTGTACCGCTGAGTTTGCTGCTGGGAAATGCAGTAGGAAGTGGTTTCTTGCGCGAACCTTTGCAATTTACCTATTCAATTATTGGGGCGCTGGCTTGGTTCGGAGTGATTCTTCTTTTGGCTTCGATAGCCAGCTTTATTCCTGCCCGCCGAGCAGTACGCCTGACAGTTCGAGATGTATTGGCCTACGAATAATCTTCTAGACTAAGGAGTATTGGCAATGAAGCGAGTGGCAATTGCCGTTTCTGTACTTGCATTTTTGGCGTTAGCAATTTATCTGGCGCTCGGTAGCCAAAATAACACTCCGGCGCAGCCAGTTGCCAGGCCATCAGTCAGTCCCGTGGTTCAACAACAGCCGACCAGCAATCCGGTTGTCACCCGGAATGATCAAGTAGCTGCGGCTTGTAAATTGGTGCCGATTAAAAATGTATCCTTAAGCTTCAATACCGCCGGTTTGGTTTCAGATGTTTTAGTAACCGAGGGACAGACCGTGGGTAAAGGGGAGTTGCTTGCTCAACTTAGCAACCGCGAGCAGGCGAATGCAGCGGTTGCAACAGCCGAACTGGATCTGATTAATGCTCAATTGGAGTTGAAAATTCTCTATGATAGCGCACCGCTGAAAGCGGCTGAAGCCTTGAAAGCATTGGCGGATGCACCGAAGGAAGTTCAAGAAGCTGAAGGAAAGTTTAGCGGACTCCAGAGCCCATCCTTCAACCAGGCGGATGTCGATGCTGCGGAAGCGAATATGATCTTTGCCAAAAATAAGCTCGAAAAGGCTCAAGAAGCTTACCGGCCTTTCCAGAACAAGAATGAGGACAACCTGACTCGGGCAAAACTATTGAGTGATCTTTCCCAGGCGCAAAAGGAATACGAAGCTGCTTTGAGGAAGTACAATTCTTTCTTTGGATCTCCTAGCGAAACAACCATAAGCCAGGCCGAGGCTGATCTGGCCCTGGCGCGCATCCGCCAAGAGGAAGCCCAACGGACTTATGAAATCTTGAAAAGCGGGCCCGATCCAGATGATGTGGCGTTGGCCCAGGCCAGGATTGCTAATGCCGAGGCTCAACTGGCCGCTGCCCAGGCATCTCTTTCGAATCTGGAACTACGGGCTCCTTTTACCGGCACTGTAGCTAATGTTAACTTGAGCACCGGTGAATACGTTGCACCGGGTGTGAATGTGATGTTATTGGTGGATGATTCGGAATGGCGAATAGAAACCACTGACTTAACCGAGCTGAATGTAGTCCGAATTCGGGTTAGCGATCCGGTTGAGATCGTATTTGATGCCCTTCAAGATCGGAAATTCGGTGGGCAGGTACTTTCGATCGGCGCTTTGGGTGAAAACCGCCAGGGTGATATTACCTATCGAGTCTTAACCGATATTGATGCCCTGGACGAACGCCTGCGATGGAATATGACCTGTTCTGTGGTGATCCAAACTCGATAAGGACGCCCTTGAAAAGTATTGCAAAATAATTTCAAGAACATAACCAGGATTGACATTCTGGATTGTTTCGGCTACAATAACTAATCTAGATATAAATAGTCCTGATTTTGGCGCAATACTAAACCAGACTTTTGGCCCGCCCTTTGCCAAACGTCTGGTATTTTTACCAGCAGGTTTTTACAAAACAGCAGCCTCCTTTTTGTTGGAAGGCAAAAACTATTGCTTATTGTCCCGAGCCCAGATCCGCCGACTCCCAAATGATACGTATCAGGGTGGCCAGTGTCGGTTGGGCGGAGCGCGGATTTAGCCTCGCAGTGGATTATGAACGATCCTGATCC
Source organism: uncultured Anaerolineaceae bacterium (assembly GCA_964484335.1). Classification (GTDB taxonomy): domain Bacteria; phylum Chloroflexota; class Anaerolineae; order Anaerolineales; family UBA4823; genus CAZAGA01. The sequence goes on along the minus strand of CAZAGA010000057.1, from coordinate 5,411 downwards.
AACCATCAAGATTTCGATCATCATCCCGGTCTATAACGCGGCCAGCACCTTGGCTGCGTGCCTGGCCGCGGTGGATAGTTCAAGCTATTCTTCTTTCGAATTACTCGTTATTAATGACGGTTCTACGGATGAATCGGCTGAGATTGCTCGATCTTCATCTGCACGGGTAATTGAAACCCCGGGGGGGCCAGTGGGGCCAGCGGCAGCGCGCAACCTCGGGGCGGCTAACGCTCGGGGTGAAATCCTTTTCTTTGTCGACGCAGACGTTCTGGTGTCCTCGGATACCCTGGCTGACTTGGTGGGAGCATTTGAACAACGGCCGGAATATGATGCCCTGTTTGGTTCGTATGATGATGAGCCAGGAGATCCCAGTTTCCTTTCCCAATATAAGAACCTAGCTCATGCTTACATCCACCAACAAGCTCAGCCAGAGGGCAGTACTTTTTGGAGTGGTTGTGGCGCGGTGCGGCGGGAGGTTTTTTTTCGTAATGGCGGGTTCAACCTTGCTCGTTACCCTCGCCCCAGTATAGAGGATATTGAGCTGGGCCGCCGGATGAAATCGTCTGGCAGTCGCATCTGGGTGAATAAGGCGATCAGGGTTAAACATTTGAAAAAATGGACATTCAAAGGATTGTTGAAAACCGAGATCTTTGATCGGGGAATCCCTTGGACTCGATTGATCTTGAGCGAGCGGAATATTCCTGATGATTTGAACCTCCACCAGGGTCAACGGGTCAGCGCCTTGCTGACTATCCTCCTCGTTTTCTGGGCGGCTATAAATATCCCGCAGCCTGGCCTTGTGCTACTGGTGTTCTGGGGACTCTCCTTCTCGCTATTTTCAAATAACTGGATTTGGAAGGAGCGCCAGGTCAAATTTCAATCTTCACCACCCCAGGTTTTTTTGACTAGCTTGGTATTGCTTGGGGTTGGTCTCTTGGCGATTTTTTATCGTTCATGGGGTGTGTTGTCTGTATGTGGCCTTGTGATGTGTTTCCTTTTTATCGCCAATCTGGGCCGCCGTGCTGATCTTTCTTACCAACACCGCCTGTTGTCTGTTTCGGCCGTGCTATTTAGTTTCGGTTTGCTATATCTATTAGCAAACCTACCGTTTATAATTGTGCTTCCGCTTGGATTGCTTTCAGGATCGATCCTTCTAATTAACATCGACTTGTTTCGATTCCTGGCGAACCGGAAAGGAATCGTTTTTGCAGCTGCAGCGTTTCCGATGCAACTGCTTTATTATTTATATAGCCTGGTCTCTTTTGGGATAGGCATCTTTCTTCACCTTCGCGAAGGTTTGCGTCGACGAAATTTAGAGACCAACCATCATGAATAACTCTACCAAACGGTACACCGTTTTGATCCTGGTCTTATTACTGGTTTCCACTGCGATCCGTTTATACCAATTGAATAGTGGGCTTTGGCTGGATGAGATCACCACCCTGGAGACTTACGCCCGGGAACCTTTCGGTGAAATTGTCAGCTCTTTTGAATCAGAAAATCAACACTTTCTATATTCATTGCTTGCCCATGCCTCATTTGTGGTTTTCGGCGAGAGTGCTTGGGCGCTCCGCCTCCCTGCAGTCCTGTTTGGGGTGGGCAGTATTGCTGCGCTGTATTTACTCGGAATACAGGTCTCCCGCCCAATTGAGGCGCTCTTTGCAGCTGCTTTAATGGCATTTTCGTATCATCACGTCTGGTTCAGCCAAAATGCACGCGGATATACCGGAATGCTATTCTGGACGCTTCTCTCCAGTTGGTTGTTGCTACGTGCTCTGCGCAGTAACCGGATAACAGAGTGGAGCTGGTTTGGCCTAGCGGCTGCTCTTGGGGTGTATACCCATCTGACCATGCTTTTTGTCGTCGCCGGCCAATTTATTGTGGCGATCGCAGCTTGGTTCTTGCGGCGCAAGCCAGGCCAGTCGCCCAAGGTGTTGCCGTTAGTCTTTGGTTTTGGTGTGGCCGGGGTGATGACAATTTTGTTCCACGTCCCTGTCATAGCCCAAATGAGGTCTGTTATTGGTGGAAGCCAGGTTAGTGTGGTTGAAGCCTGGAAGAGCCCCTTGTGGACGGTGCGCGAAATATTAACTGGCCTGGAAATTGGCTTCTCGGGTGCCCTGGTTGGCTTCGGGGCTATTGTGATCCTTGGGGTAGGATTGATCAGTTTTTGGCGCTCTTACCCGGAGGTGATTGGCCTATTTATTCTACCGCCGTTAATTGGCGCTGCGATCACCCTTGCAATCGGACATCACCTCTGGCCGCGTTTCTTCTTCTTCGCCCTGGGATTTGGGGCGCTTATTTTGATCCGGGCATTATTTGTCCTGGGGGAATGGCTGGCACGCTCCCTTGGCTTGCCTGAAAAACGCGTTCACTGGATCGGCGCCAGCATAAGTATGTTATTGATTGCCGCATCGGCTGCCTCGGTGCCTTACGCCTATGGTCCGAAACAGGATTTTGACGGCGCACGAGCATTCATCCAAAGCCAGCTTATACCGGGTGATCAGGTAGTTGTCGTCAGCCTGGCTGCTGATATCTATAATCGTGCCTACCAGGCGGGTTGGGAGGAAGTGAAATCGGTGGGGCAGTTAGATCGTATTCGGTTGGAAGCAAAACGAACCTGGTTTATTTATACCTTTCCTGAAGTGGCGGATGCGCTCTATCCTGAAGTAATGGCTGAGGTCGAGGCGCATTTCAGACTGGTCGAAGTGTTTTCGGGTACGGTGCGTTCCGGCGATATATTTATCTTGCGTTCCGACCGGGTGGTTCAATCGAATGGCAACTTCCCTGATTTCAGGGGAATTGATGTCGGTGTTCAATGAAAATACCCGAGAAGCCTTCGGTTTCGGTGATCATACCAGCCTATAATGAGGAAAAGGCCGTCGCTTCCCAGGTGGAGCAGGTCCGCCAGGTTTTAGACCAGGCAGGTTTTACGTTTGAGATTATTGTGGTTGATGACGGCTCTAGCGATGAAACCGCAGCCCAGGCGCTGGCCGCCCAGGCTCGGGTGTTTCGGCATCCTGAAAATCGGGGTTACGGGATGGCTTTGAAAACTGGCATCATTGCCGCCAGTCATGAAAATATAGCGATTATTGATGCCGATGGCACTTATCCGGTCGTTGAAATTCCGATCCTCGTTGCACTTCTCGAAGAAGCTGATATGGTTGTCGGCGCGCGCACCGGTTCTCAGGTCCATGTTCCACGCTTCCGCCAGCCTGCCAAGTGGTTTTTACGCAAGTTTGCTGAGCGGATCGCCGAGCAGGCAATTCCAGATTTAAATTCGGGATTGCGGGTCTTTCGCCGAACCTGTGTGCGCCAATATTTTGCGGTTTTGTCGAACCGATTTTCGTTCACTACCACGGTTACCTTGGCTTACCTGGCAGATAATTACCGGGTGGTGTACCATCCGATCAATTATTATCCCCGGATCGGGCGTTCGAAAATTGTCCCCCGTCATTTCATGGATTTTGCAATCCTTATCATCCGAATGTCGATGATGTTCAACCCGCTCAAGGTCTTTGTTCCCTTGGCTTTGACCTTTGGAATTCTAGGGGTGATAAAGACTATTTATGACATTTTTGCCCTGTTTGCGCGCTCACCTGGCCAGGGTTGGGAATTGCTATTGCAACCTGTATTGTCCACATCGGCTGTTCTGCTCTTATTTGTTGGCTTACAATTGATGATCCTGGGAATGGTGGCAGACGGGGTGATTCGCCGGATCGGCCAGTTTACCCGTCAGCTTGCTCCCTCCCATGGTTATGTGAGTTATGAAATCCAGGCTGACCCTGGGTATCCTGTCGATGATCGCGTTGATATTGCCTGAGGATTTGATGGATATTTTCTTGCGAATTTACCTCTTTTCCGGGATGCTTCTGCATAAGGTGGTTTGGGAATACTTAAAGCAAAAAAGTCCAGCTCAAGCGCAAAAACGGCCAGAAAAATTTAGTTTCAAGTCTGTTATCAAGATTGGGAAAATTGGCTTTCTGCTCTTCTTGTTCTTGCAGGTAATTCTTCTGGCGCCAATTTTGCCGTTAGCCGACCAACCTGCTCTTTTGCGTATAGCCGGCGTTGTAATTTATTCGTTGGGGTTAGTGATTGCGATCTCTGGCCGGATTCAACTTGGCAAAAATTGGGCTAACCTTGAAGATTACCAGGTCATGCAAGAGCAGAAGTTGGTTGAGCAGGGCATCTATCGCTGGATACGTCACCCCATTTATAGCGGTGATTTACTGTTGGTATTGGGAGTGGAACTGGCTTTGAATTCTTGGTTGGTGTTGCTCATCATCCCACTGGCCGCAGTCGTTTATCGGCAGGCGAAAGAAGAGGAAAAGATTCTCTCCCGGGCATTTTCAGGCTATCCTGCCTACCGGGAGCGGACAAAAATGTTTTTACCTTTTGTGATCTAGGTGGAGAATTATGAGATCGGAAAGTAACAACTGTATTCATTGCAAGCAATCTTTCCCTCGTTGGTTGGGATTGACTATCCTTGCAATAAGCCTGGCGGTAATTGCCAGCAGCCTTTGGGTTCGATCGCTCGGGCTTGCAGCCCGCAATGCATCCGTAGATCTCGAGCCAGTATCCTCTTTGGCTATAAGATCGACTGGTTTTGCGAGTTTGTTGATCTCCGAAACAATTTCGGATACAGCCTCGGTGTACCTTCCCGTTGTGAACCGCAATAACAAGCAGTATCCAACTGGCGCAATCGGTAGCGCAAGTCTGGTAAATGACTTGTATGCTTGCGATCCAACTACCGGCGAATCCTGCCTGGATCTGCTGGTGACCTGTCCGACGGTAATCGACCCTATTACCGTGACTCTCAAGGTAGGAGAACCAACTGGCGGCGTAGAGGTAAAAGGCACCATCCAGTTCTTTTCTGGTTTTAACGGTTCTTATTATTGGGATGTAACTGCCTGGGTCAGGTATGATAATGGCGAGCCGGTTCTGGTTGCTCCGCCGCTCGGCTCTGGTGGGGATGCACCCCAGGTGCTCACGGAATACCAGGAAATCATCGCTGATTTACGTGCCAATGGCTTTCGCACCGTTCAGGTTAACTGGGAAACTACCTGGTTCGATGCCAAGGATGGTGTCGAGGAGGGGATGGGCAAGCTTTCCTGTCGGCCGGCTTCGATCATGAAATGGGTTTATGATAACCTGCACGGTGGGCGGGTGGACCAGCCATTCTGCGCTGATGGTCATTCGAACGGCGCTTCGCAAGTGGCTTATAGTCTGACGCGCTACGGCATGGCGAAATATGTTGACCTGGCAGTTTTTGAAAGCGGGCCAAACTGGACTTATATGGACCAGGGTTGTATCCAGGATGATCCGGCTTATTCGGATATCTGGGCCCCGGATGGAGCGCGCAAAAACCTGGATTGGTCATTTGGTTTCCCGAATGATGGCAGTGGCCCTTGTGC
>CAZAGA010000056.1:0-14495 GCA_964484335.1 uncultured Anaerolineaceae bacterium | reverse complement strand
AAACCGCCCGTTCGGTCGAAAAGGTCGCCTGGGCATCGAGCATCCCAGGCAGGTAGCTGGCGACGACCTGCTTGACGGCGCTCAGCACTTCTGCCGGAAGCGCTGAGCCCTGCTCAACTTCGATCGAACGGTCGCAGACTGTCTTTACCTGCAGGGTGCCGCTGACCAGCCGGCGCAGGCGTTTGGCGCTGCGAACATCTTCACTGAGCTGAAGCAGTGGATCGCCGAGCAGGATGAACGAGATCAGGGTCTTTTGATCTTCGCCGTCCAGGTAGCCCTGGCGGGAGTGCATTTCGGAGGCAAGCTGGATCTTGGCCCGCTGGAGCGCTTCTCCAGCCGGCAGCCCTTCCAGCAAGCCCTTCCAGAAGTTAAAACCGAGCAGGTCGGCGGCGATGAGCGGGGCGTTGATCGCGCCATAGGACATAGTGGACGAGCCGACCACTGCCTGGCTGCCATTATTCAGGAATTGGAGCGATAAGGCCTTGTCGATAGCTTTGCCTTCGATATGGGCGCCGTAGCAGGCTTCGCTGAATACCACCAAGGGGGCCTGCCTGCCAAGCGCTTTTACGTCTTCGGGGCGCAGGGCAATTGGATAATCCGGGCCGCTTTCGCTGCCAAGCGGGTCACGCTGCCCGTACCATTCGGCCGAATCGGCCAGGCCATGCAGGTTAAAATATCCCAACCGGGCTGCAGGGAGCAAGCTGGCTGCAGCCTGTCTGCCATTACGCCGAGATGTGCCATTCGAGCTGGTTCGGGCCCCTGCTGAAATTTGCTCGGGGCTGGAGGTGTTACCGTTCACACCCTTGGGCGGCGAAACCAGCACCGCCCGAGCCTCACCGACTGGCCGATAGACTTGAAAGGATGCATTGCGCCAGACTTCCGCCGTATAGCCAAAGCCCTTACGGGTGGTCTGCCGACTGGCGGGAAGCCAGCGGGTGATCCAGGCCAGCCAGCGTTGAGAGGCGGCCGATTGCTTTGGTGGCTGGGCCTGGCGTTCCTGGATGCGCTTTAGGCTGGCTAGCAGAAGCTGTGGATCGCCTCCTGCGCCGCCGGGCAGGCGACCGACCGGCCATTCAGGGATGAAGTAATTCTGGTCGCGTGAAGCATAAGGGTTGTCCGAAGCTACCTCTCCATCCGGGTCATCAACCGGGTTGGGTAGCTTGTGGAAGGGGATGATCTCAGGGCCGCCAATGATCAGCAGTGCCCCGATCATCTCTCCCTTCTTCCCCAGCGTTTGGTCCAGGTCGGCTAGGGCCAGCTTCAGGCTCCAGGGGTCGAAGGTGATGAGTGTTTGGAGACCCAGCGCGCCGGCGCTCTCGGGCAGGTCGGGCAAGAAGACGAAGGAGCCCCATTGGCCGCGCCCGTTGATGGTTTTGCGCTGGGCAAACTGCTCGGCCAGGCGTTGCATCTCAACTTTGACGCTCTCGGCTCCGACCGCGCCGTACTGCTCGACCAATTTCTGGTAGACAGAAAAAATTACATAGACCGGGAAGCGACCGTCGAACTGGCTGGGTGGTTTCTCGCCGATTTCCTCGGCCAACTGGTCGAGTGTTTTGCGGAAGACTGCTGCATCAGCTACGACCTGCTCCAAGCGGCCTGGAGGTAGGGTGCCAGGTAGATCCTTGATTGGAGCATGTTCTGGCAAGGGCGCGATAGCCGGGTTAGTTGGAGCTGCTTTGGCTGGGGTGGAGGGCATTTCGCCAGAAGGCAGCTGGTTCCAGCCCAGCGCTGCCGCAACACTGGCCGGGATTACCAGTTCCATTGGAAGGGAGATCTCTTCCGGCCACAGGCTGCGATACGGATGGCTGGGACCTAGGACTCGCCGGGCGACCTGGCCGCTGATGTCCCGGGCTGCGCTTTGGTGGAGGAGGCTCACCGCCCGCTCGATCGCGCCTTCCTGGAGCAACCAATCAGCCAGTAGCAGGTTCACCGGCAGGCATTCCGGGAAGCGGCGCTGGTAAAACTCGGCCAGGCTGCGCCTGGCGACCAATGGGGTATCGGGGCTGGCTTGCAGGCTGCGCAGGTGAGTCAGGGCGACTAACGGAATATCCAGGTCTTGGCCGAGCAACTCAGGTAGCAGACTATCGGCCTGCTCCAGGTTTCCAGCTTCAAGGTGTTTACGAAGTTGCAGCAGGCGCTCGCCCCACCCGCCGCCCTTTGCCTGGGCTAGGCGCGGCCCGCCCAGGGCTATAATCCAGTTGGCCAGGTCGGCGGTTGATGGTTGGGGGTTTTTTCCCCCGCTTCGCGCTTTTCCTTCGACTGTGCTCGGGACGCCTCCCACAGGCATGCTGAGCGTAGTCGAAGCGTCATTCCCGGTTGTTCCTGGCCTGCGGAGCCGCTCTTCCAAGCCCTGCCAGAGCTGGAGCGCCTCCAGGTTCTCTGGGTCGGACCGGCACAAACCTCGGGCGACATTGCGCGCTTCCTGGTTACGGCCTTCACCCTGCAGCGCCCGGGCATAGGCCAGGCTGACCTGCAGATCGCCGGGAAAGGCTGCTAGCCATTGCAAGGCGCTCTGGACGACGAAGCGATAGTCCTGCGCGCTCAGGCCCGCGCGCAAGATGGCCAGGAAACGCTCCCGAGAAAGGTCAGTCCCGAAGGAGGTGGAGGAGGTGGGTGGAGAAGGTTCGGTTGGTTTCATTGATTCAGCTCTATTATTCTGTAGATACCAGACGGCGATTATGCACCAGGTTCAAGGCCACCACAGCGGCTAACTGGCGGTGAATGCTGACTTCGTTAGGGGCCAGGTGGGCTGCCCGGCGGAACATGTTTTCAGCCTCGGGATAATCTTTACACTCCTTGAGCACCAGCCCGGCTTGGAAGTAGGGCCGGTAATCCTGGGGAGCCATCTTAGCAGCTCCCTGGTATATTTCCATCGCCTGGCTTACCTGGCGGCGATCCTGGTAAGCGCGACCCAGCTCAAGGTAAGGCTCCAACTCGGCTGGTGATTTGTGGATCGCCTCATTGAGCTGGTAAATGGCCTGGTCAAGCTGGCCAGCCAGGCGAGCCTGGCGGCCGATCAGCAGGTGCAGGTGTGTCTGGGTGGGGAGGTCAAGCTCAACCTGGCCGGTCTGGAGTGCCAGGCGGGCAGCCTTCAAAGCGTTTTCCGGGTCTCCCAGCTCGAGGTAAAAATCGGCCAGCAGGCGGTTGAGTTCCGGATCCTGGGCATAGCTTTCGTCCAAGCCGTGAATAGTTTCGATCGCATTGGCTGGGCCGCGTAGGCGATAAATAATCTGGGCTCGCAAGCGCAGCATTTCCAGGGGCTCACTGGCCAGCCGGATCGCCTGGTCAAGGGCGGTCAGTGCTTCGGCTGGCTGTCCCATGGCGACCAACGCCTGGGCCAGGATAAACCAGGCTTGCGGCTGGTCGGGGTGACTGTTGAGGATGGCTTGGGCTCGGCTGGCTGCGCTGCGTGGGTTGTTGGTTAACAATGCCAGCTCACTGCGCATCAGCATAGCCGCCAATGGGGTATGATCTGGATGACTGGTGGTTTCCTGATCCTTGGTTGGCTCGGACACTTGAACCCTGGGTGGGCGGATCGAGGCCTGGGCATAAGCGGCAGCCCGTTCAGCGCTGGTGATAGCCTTTTCGTACTGGCCGGCTGCCTTGTATAGCTCGGCCAGGGTCAGCCAGGCGATTGCGTTTTGCGGTTCGGCCTGGGTGGCCTGTTCAACCGCTTGTTGTGCCTGGTCCAGCTCGCCGTGCAGGAGATAATATTGGCCTAATTTTAGGTGATGCTCGGCCAGGTTTGGTTCCAGTTGAGCGGCTTGCTTGAGGTGTGCCAGTACGTTATTCTCCAAGTCATGGGGAGTCTCAGCCTGGCGGTCGGTCGCCTGGAGCAGCAATCGGGCAGCCAGGTCATGCCAGCGCGGCTCCTCGGGCCAAAGGGTTAGGGCGCGCTCGATGGCCAGTAAGGCTTGGGCTGCACTTGCGGGCTCGGGGGAAGCGCTGGCTAGGATGGCGGACAGGCCTTGGAGAAGCGGTAAGGCATCGGGAATTGTCAGATCAGGCGAAACCAGTCGCTCGAGCGACTGGTCGACGATCTGCAAGGCCCGTCTGGGTTCGTCCTTAGCCATCGCCAGGGCCAGGCTGAGGCTGACCAACGGGTGGCTGGTGGGCAGGTTGGGAATTTGGGAGATTTTGGCGGCCTGGCCGGACTGGCTAAAAGCCCAAATCAGGGCTGCCAGGTCGTCAACCTCAGGCACGCTGAGCCTAGTCGAAGCGTCCCTCTCCGGCTGTCCTTCGACTGCGCTCAGGACGCCTCCTACAGGCAAGGTGAGCGTAGTCGAAGCGTCCAAGTAATGTTCGAGGCTGGCTTTGCTTGCAATCCCGGGATGGAAGACCGCCTGCCCGCGCGCCTGCCAACGTTGGAAAGTTCGGCCGGTAGTTTCGGGCAGCTCCGTGAACCGCTCCTGCACCTGCTCGAGTAATTCGTCGAATGTAGCCGCGGTTTTTTCGTTTATAGCTTCAGCTCCGGGAGCATGTGCCACGACCTGGATCGCCTGGTGCAAGCGCTGGGTCTCCGCCCGGCGGACCAGTAGTTCAATTGCCTGGGCATAGCTGCGCGGAGCGAAGGGATCCAGGTGGAGCGCCGTTTGGCAGTAGGTGTGTGCAGCCGTCCAGGCTTTCAACTCGATCGCGGCATCAATCAGGCTGTGCAGGCAGGCAAGGTGCAGCAAATTGGCGCTTTGTTCCTGATAGAAGGGTTGGGCTAGTTCTTCCAGGTTGGCACCCTTTAAAAGATCGGTTTCTTCCCAGGCGTCCATTCCCTGGCGGGCGGTTTCAAATAGGACCCAGGCTGGCGATTCTGCCCTACGGGTAGGTTCGATGCCTTCCTGGCGGGCAGACAGGCGGGCTTGGAGCGCTAGCAGGTAAGGGTGGCGAGGTGCAAGCTCCAGTACCCCAGCCAGTGCTGCGCCGGCCGTCTCGAGGGCTTGCTGTGGGTTGCCGGTGCTTTGAAAGGCAATCTCAGCCTGCTGGCAAGCCTGGTAAAGGCGTAAAACGGGTGTGAGTTTGCCTGGATCTGCGATTGGGTTCTGGATAGCTGGCTCAGTGCCGAGTGCCTGGGTGAGTGTATTCGCCAGCCAGTTGATGAAAGCCACCCGATCGGCGTATGATCCGGTTTCCGGTAGCGCCTGGGCCAGGGTCGCAGTGCGCTGGGTTTCTATGAATGCATTCGCTAAATTATTGGACGCTGTGAGGATCAACCCTTTTTGAAGCGGTAGGTCCCAGGCTTGCGGCGATAGGGATTCGGCCAGGGCCAGGGTCACCAATGCACCCGGTAGGTCCCGTAGGCCGAGCTGGATCTGCACCTTTTGGCGGCAGGCTTCCAGGGACCCAGGCGCCAGGGCGAGCGATTGATCGATCGCTTCCAGGCTGAGGGGCAGGTTGCCGCTTTCGAAATAGGCCTGGGAGAGTTGGTAGGTCAAACCGGCCCGAAGAGCTGGCGGGAGGTTGGGACCTTCTGCTTCGGCCAGGTGCAGAGCCTGGAGCAGGGCTACGGCAGCCTGGGCGGGAGCCTGGATCGTCCGGTAGATACAGGCGGCTTGTTCCAGGTCATCCATGGTTGACTGCAGCTCGCCATCTGGTGCAGCAAGCAGCTTGTCCAGGCTGGCGAGGGCGGGCTGGGGTTCGCCGGCAGCCAGGTGAGCTTTTGCCAGTTGGACAAACAGGCCGGCGCGTTGCGGCGCCAGCTCAATCGCTCGTTCCAGGGCGCGCACCGCTGCCTGGGGTGCGGGAAGGCCACGTCCGGATGGTTTTTCCATCAGCGCCAGGCACTGGCTGGCAAACCAGGCCTGGGTTTCCGGGTTGTCCTGGTCCAGGCGAGCGGCTTCGGCAGCTGCTTGGTAGGCATCGGTGGCCAGGTCGAGGCTGGCGTAGGCGACGGCCAGGGCTTGGTGGAGAGCAGGGTCGGAAGCCTCTAGCTGCCCGGCTTCAAGTAACGCTGCAATTGCCGTTTCGTGCTGACCGAGGGCCAGGGCCACCCGGCCCAACCCAAAGGACAGAGCATAGCGCCAGGTGGGATGGTTGGACAGGCGGGTGTTCAACGCCTGGCGGTAAGCCAGGATGGCTTGTTCGAGCCGGCCGGCGCGCTGCAGGGCATCCGCATACAGAGCGACCGCTTCCGCATATGTTTCCGCCTGGCTGGAGGTGAGATCGACCGGCTGGCCAGGTTCTTTGCCGGGCTGGGCGACTGCCAGGGCATGCTCGATGTACGCTTCCAGACGTTGAATGGCTAGTTCAACCTGCTCCAGGTTGGGGTCGAGCGCCAGAATGGCGCGCGCCTGGTCAAGGTAAGCAGGATAGTTAACCACCTGGGCGGTGATCTTTTCAAGCCAGGGCAGAGCCTGGTTGAATTCACCCAGGCCGAGCAGGGTTTTCGCATAGCTATAGATTAATTGTGGTTCCCGATGGCAGGCATAAACCGGCGCCAGGCAGACAGTTTCGAAGGTTTGGCGAGCCTCTTCGAGGAAGCCCAGCCGGTGTTGGGTTTCGCCAAGGGTCGCGGCAGTCGCAGTGCGCAGTTGAATGGTTTCCTGCTGGTGGGGGTGGGGCGAGTGGCCAGTAAAGGCCAGGTTGAAAGCTTGTTTTAGGGCCGGCAGGGCCTGGCTGGGCGCTTCTTGCGCCAATAAGGCTTGCCCCAAGGCCAGGTGTAGCCAGGCGGATTCAGGCGCGGCGCAGCTTCCCTGGCGCAAGGTTTCCAGAGCTAGTTCGGGTTGTTCTAATGACGCTTGCAAGCCGGCCAGGCGCAACCAGGGCTGCTCCAGCTCTGGCGCAAGGCGGCAGGCCTGGGTGTAGCTTTCAATTGCCTGGTCGGGCTTTCCTTCGGAGACGGCGATTTCACCCATGTGCACAAGCGCCAACCCATCCTGGGGATGGAGCGCCAGGGCTTGCTGGCAAGCGGTATAGGCGGTTTCGGGTTGCCCGGCTTGCAAGGCGCAGACTGCCAGCTTGCGGTAGGTGGATGGATCGGGATTTTCGAGGCTGTCCACCAGGCACTGCTGTTCAGCCAACGCGGCTGACCATTCCTGGCTGAGTTCCAGGCCAGCCACCAGCAAGCGCTGGTTTTCCAAGCCAGGTTCCAGGCGCCAGGCCAGCCAGGCTGGCTGGAGTGCGCTCGGCTCATTGCACAGGACCAGGCTGCGGGCAAGCAGTGCCAGGGCAGCCGGATTAGTGGGCTCCTGTGCCAGGACTGCTTGAGCCAGGGCTTTTCCGGCTTGCGGTTGTTCCAATTCAAGTGCCAGGCTGGACAGAGCCAACCAGTGGTGGTGGTCGGGCAGCCCTGGCTCAGGTTGATCGTTGAAAGCCTGGGCTGATCTTGCCACGCGGTCCACGATGTGGCCAGCGGCCTGGTTGAGCTGCTCGATGGCGAGATCGGCCTGCTGGCGGGCAACAGCCAGGCGGCAACAAGCTGCCGGGTAGCTCCAGCCAGCCAGGTTCATTTCCAGTGTCGCAGGATCAGTTGGGGATAATTTCGCCAGCACTTCCGCAGCGCGTTCCGTTTGGCCCAGGTCAAGCAGCAGCCAGGAATACCGGCTGGGGTACTCCCATGCTTCCGGGTCCAGCTGGCAGGCGCGTTCCCAGGCTTGCAAGGCCGCGGCAAGGCTTTCTTGCCCAGCTTGCCGCGTTTCTTCGCTCAGCTCGGGTTGGTTTAACGCTTGGTTTCCCAGGGCTTCCAGAGCGCGCCCCTCCTGGCTGTTTAGATAGGCTTGCAGGCGGTCGGTTGCCCGGTGAGCTTGCTGAACGGCTCGAATGGCCGCCTGGGGCTGGCCGCAGGCTGAAAGAAGCAGGGCCTGGTCGGCGAATCCGGCGCTAAACTGCAAGGCGCTAAATATCGGCTGGACTGGCAGGCTAAACAGCTCGAGACTGTTGACATTCAAGCCGGTTTGATCCATCGGGAGCTGGTTTGCCAGGCCAGGCCGGGTATGAGCCAGGGTCAGCAGGATCTGGAAGCGCGCGGTGAGGCCCAGGTTGGGCAGCCAGGCGCATAGCCGGGTGAGCTGGTCTGCCTCGGGCGCTGGCTGGCAGAGAAAGACGTGCACTCCCAGGGCGGGGTATGCACCCAGCAGGTAGGGAATCAGCCTGCCGGGCTGTGGCTCAAAGCCTGCCAGGCAAGCCAGGGCGCAGCGAGTCAAGGCGTTTTGAGCGCTCTGGCCAACTTTGCCTGCTCCCGAGGTTGCAGACCAGCGGTTGGCGATTTCACGAAAGTAGGTTTCCAGAAAATCCCAGCTTCCATAGAAGGCAAGTTGTTCGCGCAGCGCCAGGGCCAACCAGGCAGCTTGTTCCAGGGTCGGGTCGCTCACAGTACCGGTCAGCCAGGCGGTCAATGCAGCAGCCGCCCGTTGATGCGGCTCAGGCTCGAAGGCCTGCCAGTCAGGATCGCACAGGTTGGTGAGCGGCAGGTCTAGCCCGCTGGCAGCCAGGCCAAGCTGGGCCGGCCCAGGCAGGTCATCTGGAACGATCTTCAGATCGTCGGAACAGCTTGAGAGTAACCCCTGCCATAGCAAAACCTCCTGGTGAAAGGCTTTGAGCCACCAGGTAGGGGTCTTCGCCAGGCGATCAAGCGCCAGGGCGATCATGGCCAGACGGGGTAGAGCTGGATCGCCAACCAACTCGCCGCCCCGACCAGGATCAGGCTGAGCAGGCAAAGAAACACGCCAATCCCGGCGGTGGTTTTAAGCAGTTGGTTGACTGATTCGAGCAGGCTGGAGGCATTGCCGACCAGGCCAGCGATCTCTTCGGTGATCCCTTTCTGGGCCAACTGGGTGGTCTGGGTAGCCAGGCGACGAATTTGCTTCCCGCTGACTCGATAGAGCAGTACGAGAATGCCAGCAATGAAGGTTCCAATGCCCAGCGTAAAAAGTGCAATTGCGGTGATCAGCAACAAGGAAAGTGGGGTGAGTTCGAACAAGGCGGCCTCCATAAGTTTTATGACAATCGAACCGGTGGCCTGGTTTTCAGCGCCAGGCCAGTCGAAGAATCGCACCGAGGAAAAATCCGATCACAATCGAAATATTGAACCAGAAATACCGATTAAAGGAGTTCATGGGAGGATAATCCCGATTACCAGGTAGCCGGTCAGCAAGCCGAGCAGCACTCCGCCTAAATAGATGATGGCCTCTTTCAGGCGGGCGCGCAGTGGTTGGTTCAAAAGCCAGGCGGAGGCGGTCAGCCTGGGGCTGGTGGCTGCGCTCAGACCTGGTTTCAGGCGGGAAGCCTGCTCCAGGGTGCGCACAAAAACCGGCCATAGGCGAAGCTCAATTCGGTTTGGTAAAGTTTCTTGGGTCATAGAAATTTTTCCAACAGCTCTTTCAGCCACGCGAGGTGCTGATTTTTACGATCTTGCCCTGCTCATTGACTACCACCCGGACGCTGCGTTGAAGCGCTTTGTTGCCCGGCAGGATGACCTGGCTTTGGTAAATTAGCAGCGTATTTTGGGCTATTTTTTGCATACTGGGTTTGACCCCGCGCAGCTCCGGAAAGCGCCGGTACACTTCCTGGTTGATCGGGGGCAGGAGGAGGTGGTCCATAAATTCTTAAGCTCCAATCTGAGATCGCTACTCACCTGGACGCGCCCTACGGCGCAGGAAGGCTGGCAGGTCCAGGCTCTGGGCGGCAAAGGCATTTTCGAGCGCCGGAGGCTGAGGAGTCTTTCCTTCATTCGCCGGGCGGTGGTCTTCGGGGGCCGAGACCGGTAGGCGAATGGCAGGCTCTCGAGCTGTTTGGCCCTTCTCCCCGGCGGCAGTCCGGCTGGCCTCGGGGACAGGTTTCTTGACGCTTGATAAGGCTTCTTCCAGGCTGGGTGCGCCCAGGCCGGTGATTACCAATATGATCTGGACTTTATCGCCCATGCGCGGGTCATTGATCACACCCATGACAATCTCGGTCTCACCGCCCGATTTGGCCTGTAACGCCTCAAGCGCTTCCTGGACCTCTACCAGGCTGAGGTTGTTCCCACCGGTGAAGTTGGCAATGATGCCCTGGGCGCTATCCAGGGAGATGCTATCCAGGAGCGGGTGATGCAGGGCCTGGTGGAGTGCGTCAGCAGTTTTATTTTCTCCATTGCCCTGGCCGATGGTCATCAATGCGCCGCCACCGATCTGGATCATGCGCCGGATATGAGCGAAATCGACGTTAATCATTCCCGGCTCGGTGATTAGCTCAGTGATGCCCTGAACCGCCTGGCGCAGGACGTCGTCAGCCAGGCGAAAGGCCGTCTCCATGGGCAGGTTGCGCGGGGCGACTGCCAGCAAGCGGTCGTTCGGGATAGAGATCAAGGTGTTGGTCTTACCGCGCAGGCGAGCCAGGCCTTCGGCTGCGTTGCGCTGCCGGCGGCCCATTTCAAAGGAGAAGGGGGTGGTGACGATGGCGATCGTCACCGCGCCAGCCTGGCGCGCCAGCTCAGCGGCGACTGCAATTGAGCCCGTACCGGTCCCACCACCCATTCCGGCGGTCAGGAAGACCATGTCGGCGCCAGCCAGGGCTGCGGCCAGCTCGTGGACGCTTTCTTCAGCCGCGAGCTGCCCGATGCGGGGATCACCGCCTGCGCCCAGGCCGCGTGTGATGTTCGGACCCAGGTGAATCTTAACCGGCGCCGAGTAGGTCGCCAAGGCCTGTTTATCGGTATTGGCGACCATGAATTCAATGCCCGATAGGCCAAGCTCAATCATCCGCTCGACCGCGTTGCAGCCTCCACCGCCCATGCCAAGCACTTTTAAAACTGGCCGGTGCAGGATTTCCGAATCGGACAAGGGGTGGGCTTTAGGGGGCAGGTAAGAGATGGGGAGCATAGCATGTCCTTTCTACGAGACAGCAGGTAGGTACCCGCACGATCATTGTTGAATTTTTGGCCGTCCTACTTGTTCCGGCCGGCAGCCGGAGCAGAATGGAGCAACGCTATTCTGATTGTGCAAGAAGCGTGCCGTCCTGCCCGAGTCTCTCGACTTGACAGCCGGCCAGGCGCAGGATAGTCAACGAATCTGGTGAGAGATTAGCGCCATCTCCGAAGATGGTCACCCGGCGGGCCAGGCGGGCTTCGTAAACCGAGAAGCCGACTGTCGGGTGATGCTGTTGGAGAAAAGGCTTGATCGCTTCCAGGTCCCAATCCGCGACGCCCCAGGCATACAGCGGTAGGAGCAGGTAATGCTCAATCGGATGGGCGCCCGGGCTGATTTCACCAAACTGACGCCCTTTTCCGGTAATTTCTTCCGGTTTTCCTCGCAGGGCCGACCACTGTTTAAGCGCATTGACAACCGGAAGGTTGCCGCCCTGCGCATGGTACCAGGCGTTTGGAGCGTGTGGGCTTTCATGGCTGGCCGAGAGAAGCCAGAAATTTGCGCACAGTACCTGTTCAATGGCCTCATCCGGTAATTCTTCTTCGTTCTGTGCTCGGCTGGAAAATGCGGCGGAGGGGCTTTTTTTAAGTTTGGGTGCTTTTGAGAGCAATTCAGCAATCGCCAGGTTTTGCTCGGTATGTTTTTGCAACGCGCCTGGATCCCCCTGCAAGCCTTTTTCCAGGCGGTTGCCGGTGCGCAGCAGGATCACCGGCAAGGACAGGCCGGTCTCGGCCTGGGCAATCGCCAGGTACCATTCAAAGATCCGGAAGCCAAGCTGGTCCTGGCTATTGGGAGGGGTGAAATAGGGTTGCGAGGCCGGCCAGCGCTCCGGCCCACCTGCACCCCAATCGAGCGGCTGGTTACTACTCCAGGCAAAGGCGCTGAGCCCCAGGCTTTCAACCAGGCGATGCTGGCCGCGCCGCTCTAAGCCGCGCAGAGCAGTTTGCAAGAAGGCTGTGTCCCAATAATCACCTCCAGGTTCGAGCGGGGCGAAGACTGGCGCCAGACCTGATTGAAAGGCGGCATTGGTGTGGGGCAAGAAGAAATCCAGGAAACGCTCAACCAGGTCAGTCTGCGTCCAGGCAGCTGACGGCCAGGAGCTGCGCAGATTGGGCCGGTCAAATAGAGCCGCGAATTGGACACCCCAGCGGGCGTAATTCTCAAACAGGATATTCAGGTGCAGATCACGACCGGCTTGAGTCAATGGGATGGGGAAATGTAACACTGGCTGGATGCCAGCCGAGACCAACCCGCGGATGAAATCCTCGGGAATGGCTCGTTCGCTAGGAGCGATCAGGGTCAGCCAGCCGACCCCAAGCGCCTGGAGCTCCGGTAGCCAGGTTGCCAAATCTTGCTCCCGGTAATGGAGCGTATCCGGAAAATAATGCAGGCCAATTCGCGATTCAGGGCCAGAAGTTTTTTCGCCAGATCGGCGACC
Organism: uncultured Anaerolineaceae bacterium; assembly: GCA_964484335.1. Classification (GTDB taxonomy): domain Bacteria; phylum Chloroflexota; class Anaerolineae; order Anaerolineales; family UBA4823; genus CAZAGA01. The sequence continues at coordinate 2,225 of CAZAGA010000056.1, read as the reverse complement.
AGCAAGGCCGAACTGGGGTTTGTGTGCGAGAGGTATTTGGATTTGGGTCATTTCTTAACCACCTAACCAGGAGGATGGGGTAATGCCAGGAGGCATGCGCTTCCTGGTTGGGATGTTGCAAGAAATGAGCCAATTTAAGCAGCCGGTTGGATTTCGTAGGGCAGGTGCGGCAGATCGATCGCTTCTTCGTCGCAGAAGAGCATCGCCCGCTCGATGACGTTGCGTAGCTCGCGGATATTGCCGGGCCAGGAATGGGCCATCAGCGCCTGCAGGGCGCGCGGCGTCACATCATGGATATTGACTCCCATGCGTTGGTTATTCCGGGCCACGAACAGACCGACCAGCTCGGGAATGTCTTGGGTGCGTTCGCGCAGCGGTGGGAGGTGTAAATCAACCACCTTCAGGCGGTAGTATAGGTCTTCGCGGAAACGACCATCCTGGATGAGCGTTTTCAGTTCGCGGTTCGAGGCTGCCAGGATCTGGACATCGACCTTAATCAGATTCGTGCCGCCCACCCGGCGGAAGGCGCGTTCTTCAATCGCTCGCAGCAGCTTGGCCTGCATATCGACTGGCATGGAAGAAATCTCATCCAGGAATAAAATGCCTTCATCGGCGACTTCCATCAGGCCGTGCTTGCGCTTATCGGCGCCAGTAAATGCACCGGCTTCGTAGCCAAACAGCTCCGATTCCAGGACGGTGCTTTGAATTGCCGCACAGTTGATGGCGATGAAAGGTTTGTTCGCGCGCGGGCCCATCTTATGAATCGCAGAAGCCAGGACTTCCTTTCCGACCCCGGTTTCGCCGGTGATCAAGACCGACACCGAGGCTGCTGCGGCTCGTGCCGCCTGGTCCATCAAGCGTTTCATTTGGAGAGAGTTACCGATGATGAAGTCTTTCTTTTCCTGGCGAGTTTGGCGTAAGTGGTTCAGCTCACGCCGCATGGCGACGATTTCTTCTGCCCGGCTGACGGATTTCTCGAGCTGGGCCAGGCGGATCGGTTTTTGTAAGAAATCATGGGCACCGCTCTTCATTGCATCGACCGCCATTTCGATATCGCCAAAGGCGGTGATCAGGATTATCGGCGGGCGAGTCGGTAGGGAGGCGGTCTCCTCGAGCAAGCTGGGACCGTAACCATCTGGAAGCTGGACATCCAGCAGGATGATATCAGCGTTGCCCAGGCGGATATTGTCACGTGCTTCCGACAGGGTTGCCGCTGTCTGGATTTCGTAGCCGCGGCCGGAAAGGAACGTACCGATGTTCAGGCGGGCGTTTTCTTCGTCATCAACGATCAAAATCGTAGCGCTCATAGGTTCCTTTTAATTTCCGATTGGCCATTCAAGCGCCACTTTCGGGAGAGATTGGGAGCAAGACCTGGAAGACTGTCCCGCCAGGAAAACTCTTTACCTGGATATGACCGCGGTGGGCGGTGACAATCCGCTTGGCAATTGCCAGGCCGAGGCCGGTGCCGCTCGAGTTGGTCGTGAAGAAAGGCTGGAAGAGGCGCTCCTGAATTTCCTTAGGAATGCCCGGGCCGGTATCGATTATACTGACTTCCAAGAAGCGAGAGGGATCGCTCAGGTTTGCCAGGCTGGACTCGGAGGCGCGTTGGAGTTTGAGGATCAACTCGCCGCCAGACTCGGACATTGCCTGCATGGCATTGTTCATCAGGTTGGCGAAGACTTGCTCGAGGGCACGTGGGCTGCCATAGACTGAAGGCAGGCCAGCTTCGACCTGTAGGCTACCGCGAACCTTGCTGCGCTCCAGCCGCGGGCGCATTCGCTCGAGCAAGTTGGTCAGGAAGGGCTCGAGCTGCATCAGGCTGAGGGTGTAATCTACCGGTCGGGTATAAGATAAGATTGATTTCATCAAGTCAGCTAGCCGGTCGCAATCTTGGATCAGGCGATTGATCGTCGGCAGCGCTGGATCGTCCTGGGCGGCATTCAAGGCCAGGAGCTCCAGGCCGGTACTGATGTTGTTAATCGGATTGCGCACCTCGTGGGCGAAGACCGCGGTGATCTCCCCCAGGATCGCGCGCTGCTCGAGCTGTTGGGCCTGCTCGCGGGCCAACTCTTGCTTGGTCAGGTCCTGGAACAGGATCAGGATTCGATCTGCCTGTGCGGGTAGATGGACCGGGGTGGCAGAAAGCTCGGCCAGGAAGGCTTCGCCTGAGCGTCGGTACAGGCGGACTTTGACCGGTTCCAGCCGGCCATGCTGCGCCTGTAACT
>CAZAGA010000055.1:0-14569 GCA_964484335.1 uncultured Anaerolineaceae bacterium | reverse complement strand
TGATCCGCGATGAAGATGTCTGGACGCCAGCAGAGTTCCACCAAAAAATCAAGCAGTTCAGCCTGAATGTCATCAACCTGCCACCGGCTTACTGGCAACCCTGGATTCAATACGTGTCTGAGCTTGAAGGGCAGCAATCGATTCTCGTCTCCTATCCAAGCTTGCGGCTGGTGATTGTGGGCGGTGACTTAATCCTGGTAGATAGCCTCAAGTACTGGTTGCAGTCTTCTTTGCGCCGGGTACGCCTGTTGAATGCTTATGGCCCGACTGAAACCACGATTACTGCGACAACCTTTGAAGTGAAGGATGTAGTGGATGACCAGATCGAGACCGGCAGTCGTTATGCCCGGCTACCGATCGGCCAACCACATCCAGACCGGACGGCATATATTCTGGATACGCACGGTAAGTTGCTGCCAGTTGGCGTGCCCGGAGAGCTTCACCTGGGTGGCGCTTACCTGGCACGCGGTTATCTGAACCAGCCGGAATTGACTGAAGAAAAGTTCATTCCTGACCCGTTTGAGCCAGGCGGCCGGTTATACAAAACAGGCGACCTGGCGCGCCGCTTGCCGGATGGGAATATTGACTTCATCGGCCGGATTGATGGTCAAGTCAAGCTGCGTGGCTTTCGAATTGAGTTGGGAGAGATTGAAGCTGCGATTCTCACCCATCCAGCTCTTCGGGAAGCCTCGGTTGTATTGCATACAGACCTGGTTTCTGGTGACAAGTCGCTGGTAGCTTATGTGATCTCCAAGGACCCAGCAGCAGAAGGTGGATCGGCATCACCAGCCGAGCTATTTGAATTTTTGAAAGATAAATTGCCTGGCTACATGCTGCCGGCTGCCTTTGTCGAGCTGGATCATCTCCCTCTGGCCCCGAGTGGCAAGGTGGATCGCAAAGCCCTGGCTGCGCGTCCGTTGAGTGGGCAGGCTGCCCAACATAAAAAGCGGAACATCCTGGCGCCACGCTCCCCGCTTGAACAGGAAATCCTCGATCTGTGGGTGGAAGTTCTTCAGCGAAGCGTTGCCCTTCCGGTGAGCGAGATCAGTATTGAGGATAACTTCTTTGAATTAGGCGGCCATTCGTTAATAGCCACGCAAATTGTGTCCAGGCTACGGGAAAAATATCAGGTGGACCTCCCCTTGCGCCAGTTGTTTGAGAATCCGACCGTAGCTGGAATCGCCGGCCTGATTGCCCAAAGCCTCAGTAAAGAAGTCCAGGTTGAAGGCGAAGAAGACCTGGAAGCGCTGTTAGCGGAACTGGAGGGCCTGACTGAAGAAGAGGCCCGGCTGCTCCTCTCAGATGATGAAGACAGCCAGTAATGTAAGTAAAGGAAGCTTATGACTGAAGATCGCAATCAAGAAGACCGTTTAGCCGATCGCATCGCGAACCTGTCGCCAGAAAAGCAGGCTCTGCTGGCGAAACGTTTGCAAAGTAAACGCGCCCCTAGTCTTGCTGCGCAGGGTATTCAGCGTCGCGAGGATCTTAATTCCCATCCTCTATCTCACGCTCAACGCCGAATGTGGTTCCTAAGCCAGTGGGAGCCAGACAGCCCATTCTACAACATTCCGGCTGTCGTTCGCCTGCAGGGCGAGTTGGATGTCGCAGCAATCCGGGCAAGCTACCGGGAGATCCTCAGCCGTCACGAAATCCTTCGGGCGCGGTTTACAACTGCCAGTGGCGAACCGGTCCAGCTAATAGATCCAATAGCGACGCATATTGATCCTGCACTGGACGTACCGTTGGTCGATTTGTCGAAGCTTTCTGCCGACGAACGCGATCGCCGGTACCGCGAGCTGGCGCACCAGGAAGCGACTAGCCCCTTTGATTTAAGCAAAGGCCGGCTGTTGCGTGCTCGCCTGGTGAGACTTGCCCAGGATGATCACATTCTCTTCTTGACATTTCATCACATTATCTCAGATGGTTGGTCGATCGGCGTCTTTATTCGCGAAGCGGCCCTGCTTTATGAAGCTTACGCAAATCAACTTCCCTCGCCGTTGAGCGAACTGCCGATTCAATATGCTGATTATGCGGAATGGCAGCGCAAGCAATTGCAAGGCGATTTTCTCCAAGATCAATTGCGTTATTGGAAAGAAAGCCTGGGTGGTTTTGATGAAGTCTTGGAGTTACCTTACGACCGGCCGCGACCGAATGTGCAGACTTTCAACGGAGCTTATCTGAAATTCCGTTTGTCGAAGTCGCTTAGCCATTCGCTGAAATCTCTTGCCCAGAAACACGATGCGACTCTGTTCATGGTCCTGTTGGCTGCTTTCCAGGTCCTCTTACATCGCTACAGTGGCCAGGAAGATATCCGAATCGGTACACCGATTGCCAACCGGAACCGGGCTGAAGTTGAAGGCCTTATCGGCTTATTTGTTAACACGTTGGTTTTACGCAGCCTCTCGACAGGGGACCCTGGTTTCGATGCATTCTTAAGCCATGTCCGCTCCAATGCGCTGGGAGCATATGCTCATCAGGATTTACCGCTTGAAATGCTGCTGGACGAGCTCAATGTTGTTCGCGATATGAGCCGGACTCCCTTGTACCAGGTCATGTTCACGCTCCAGGATGCGCCTCTCCAGACCATGCTATTGCCCAGGAACCAGATCACAATCCTGGAGCCGGAAAGCGGAACTGCCAAGTTTGACTTGACTTTATTCATGGAAGACGGTCCGGAAGGCCTGAGCGGTGCTTTTGAATACAATACAGATTTGTTTGATGTGTCTTCTATTGAGCGAATGGCGGGCAGCTTGGAACGTTTGCTGGAGGGGATAGTTGTCAATCCCCAAGAGAAAATCTCGCACCTGCCTCTCCTCAGCACGGCGGAACAAACCAAAATTCTCTACGATTGGAATACCACTATCCGCGCTTATCCCGATCAGCTTGGATTGGCGCAATTATTTGAAGAGCAGGTCAGCCGTACACCAGATGCAGTTGCTGTAATCTTCCCCGCCAGCCGGCAGGATGAGACCACAGTGACCCAGGACGCCTTCCAAGAGGTTACTGAGGACGAAATTCTCACCTACCGCCAGCTAAGTACCCAGGCGAACCACCTGGCAAAGACCTTACAAGATCTTGGGGTCGGTCCGGATATCCTGGTTGGGATTTATATGGAACGTTCCCTGGCCATGGTGGTTGCGACGCTGGCGATTATCAAAGCTGGTGGTGCATACCTGCCTCTGGATTTAAGCTACCCACCTGATCGCTTGGCATTCATGTTGGAAGACTCCGGTGCTCCTGTCCTTTTAACGACCCGGCGTTATGCAGATGATTTCCAAAATAACCTACGAATTGATATCCCTGGCTTGCAGATTCTTGCTGTCGATGGGTTGTTAAATCCAGTCGAAACCTCAGAAGTCATTGATCTGAAAAACCAGGCTGGACCAGAAAACCTCGCCTATGTAATTTACACCTCGGGCTCAACCGGAAAACCGAAAGGAGTGGCTATCCCGCAAAAAGCTATCAGCCGCCTGGTGTTCAATACGAATTATATTGACATTTGCCCGGAGGACCGGATTGCCCATGCCTCAAACCCAAGCTTTGACGCTGCAACCTTTGAAATCTGGGGCGCCTGGCTGCATGGCGCTTGCCTGGTCGGTGTCCCGCGCGAAATCGCACTATCAACCCGGGCATATAGCCAGTATCTCAAAGAAAAGCGAATTGATACGCTTTTCTTGACTACGGCCTTATTTAACTTGATGGCTCATGAAGCGCCGGGCGCTTTCTCTCACATGAAGACGCTCCTCTTTGGTGGTGAGCAATGCGATGTGAATTCCATTCGCCTGGTCCTGCGCGGTGGAAAGCCTCAGCGCCTGTTGAATGTATATGGCCCGACCGAATGCACCACCTTCGCTACCTGGTACGAAATCACAACAATCCCAGAGACGGCTGTTAGCGTTTCGATTGGCAAACCGATTTCGAATACCCAGGTTTATGTCTTGGACCCGTTCCTGCAGCCTGTCCCAGTGGGCGTTCCAGGTGAACTTTACCTGGCGGGGGATGGACTGGCGCTGGGTTATTTCCATCGCCCGGAGTTGACGGCTGAAAAGTTCATCCCGAATCCTTTCCATTCCGGTCGGATGTACAAAACGGGAGACCGGGTTCGTTTCTTACCCGATGGCAACATCGATTTTATGGGGCGTTTCGATTTTCAGGTCAAGCTGCGTGGCCTCCGGATAGAACTGGGAGAAATTGAAGCTGCCTTGATCCAATACCCGGCAGTAAAAGAAGCGCTCGTGCTCCTGCGCGAAGATAGCCCAGGCGATAAGCGCCTGGTGGCTTACCTGACGCCCCAATCATCTCAAGACACTTCTTCCGAAGTGAACCTACCTGCTCAAGCAATTTCGATTGGCGAGCTGAGGCAATTTCTGAAAGAACGGCTCCCCGATTTTATGATTCCGGCAGCTTTTCTGCTCCTTGATCGGCTGCCGATTAATCCGAATGGGAAAATCGACCGGCACGCCCTGCCTGTCCCAGATCAGAGCCGGCCAGAGCTGGAAAAAGCTTACGTTCCACCCACCACGGCGGTAGAGAAGTACCTGGTTAATCTTTGGCAGGCCGTTCTCGGCCTAAACCGGATCGGTCTGTATGACGATTTCTTTGAGTTGGGCGGAGATTCGCTTAAAGCAGCCGTTTTAATGAATCGGTTGCAGGAAGAATTAGGCGGGATTGCGCATGTTCGCGCCTTGTTCATGGCGCCGACAGTAGCGGACCTGGCGATGTACATGGCCGAATATTACCCGCAAGCTGTCGAAAAAATTCGCCAGCAATATTTCCCTGAAGCAGAGGCATCTGCTGAAGCAGGAAGCACTGCGCGCAAACCACTGGCTATGGCGGCTGCCAGCGGCGAAACAGAGGTACGGGGTGTCGCTCCGGTGACTCCTGACAAAATCGACCTGATCCGGAGCATCATTAAACCTCTGGCCCCGCGCACACCTTGGGTAGAGAAAGCCCTCCGATCAAACAAGAATCCTCCTGCGGTCTTTATTCTCTCCCCGCCGCGTTCTGGTTCGACCCTGCTGCGTACCATGTTGGCGGGTAACCCAGCTCTGTTCTCCCCTCCAGAGCTTGATTTACTTTCCTTCAATACCCTGGCTGAGAGACGACAGGCTTTCTCTGGAAAATATAGTTTTTGGCTGGAAGGTGTTGAGCGTGCGGTGATGGAGTTGCGCTCGGTGGACGCAGACCAGGCACGCGCGATTATGAAAGGTTTCGAAGATGGCGAGTTGCCTACCAAGGAATTTTATGCAGAATTCCAAAAATGGATTGCAGCTACCCTGCCTGACCGCCAGCGCTTATTAGTCGACAAGACCCCGGTATACTCCCTGGATCTTGAAATCCTCAAGCGAGCCGAGAGCGATTTTGATCGCCCATATTACATCCACCTGGTTCGCCATCCGTTCGCCTCGATCTATTCGTTCATCGAAGCCAAGCTGGACGGCGTTTTCTTCCGTTATGAGCACCCCTTCAGCCAGCGCGAGCTAGCTGAATTGGTCTGGATTATCAGCCACCAGAACATTCTTGACTTTTTGGTGGGTATCCCGGATGATCGGCAGATGCGGATTACGTTTGAAGAAATGGTCCAAATCCCTGCTGAAGCAATGGAACGTGTCTGCGAATTCCTGAATATCCCCTTTGATACTGGAATGCTCAAACCGTATGAGGGCGACCGGATGACCAGCGGGGTGCGCCCAGGTGCGCAAATGGTCGGCGATTTTAAGTTCTACCTGCGCAAGGATATCGATCCCAAGGCGGCTGACCGGTGGAAGAAATTCTTTGTGGATGATACGCTCAGCGAACAAGGATGGAAAATAGCCGAAACGCTCGGGTATGAAAAGCCACCAAGCGAAGCGTTCGTTTCTGGCGATTCTCAGCCGGCAGGCGCTTCGTCCCGGTCGCTGGCTATGATGACAGATATTGTCACGATCCCCCGTGATAGCGATTTACCGCTTTCGTTTGCTCAGCAGCGGTTGTGGTTCCTTGATCAATGGGAGCCGGGCAGCCCTTATTACAACGTTCCGGCGGCGGTGCGTTTGCACGGTCGCCTGAATCACCCGGCGATGCAGCAAACATTGGATGAAATTGTCCGCCGCCACGAAGTCCTGCGGACGCGTTTCGCTCAAGTGGATGGTCGCCCGAAGCTGGACATCGGCCCGGCTGATCTGGCGAAGATGCCAACCCGGATAATTGACCTTCAGCAATTTCCTGCGATTGAGCGTGAACAGGAAGCAGTCCGGTTGGCGATGGAAGAGGCTCGCCGTCCCTTTGATCTATCCGGCGACTCGCTCATCCGGGGAATCCTCATTCAATTGGATAAAGAAGAACACCTGGTTGCCTTGACCATGCACCATATCGTCTCGGACGGTTGGTCAGCGGGGGTAATTATCCGTGAAATCGCAGCCCTTTATAGCGCTTTCGCGCAAGGTAAGCCTTCGCCATTGGCAGAACTAAAAATCCAATATGTTGATTTTGCTGCCTGGCAGCGCAAATGGTTCGAAGGTCCAGTTTTGGAAGAACAACTTGATTATTGGAAGAAGAAGCTGGCCAATCCACCAGGCTTGCTCGAGCTCCCCACGGACCGTCCCAGGCCGGCTGTGCAAACCTTACGCGGTGCCCGCCGGAATTTTGAATTTCCACTCCACTTGTTCAACGAGATCAAGAAAATCGGCCAGAAGGAAGGCACGACACTGTATATGACCTTGCTGGCAGCATTCCAAGCCTTGCTGGCGCGTTATTCTGGCCAGGAAGATATCTGCGTTGGCACGCCGATTGCCAATCGGCAGCGCGCCGAGATCGAAGACTTGATTGGCTTCTTTGTCAATACCCTGGTTATGCGCGCCGATCTTTCGGGCAGCCCTTCCTTCCGCAATCTGCTATCGCAGGTCAAGCAGTCGGCCATCGAAGCCTATGCTGCTCAAGACGTGCCCTTTGAACGCCTGGTCGATGAACTGCAGCCCGAACGCGATCAAAGCCATACTCCTCTATTCCAGGTGATGTTTACGGTTCAAGAAAGCTCGATCCAGTCCTTGAAATTACCTGGACTGACCCTGACACCTGTTCAGCTTGATACCGGGTCCGCTAAGTTTGACTTGATCTTAACCATGGTCGATCGGGGCGATGTTTTAAAAGGTGTTTTGGAATACAACACCGATTTATTTGACCTGACGACCATTGATCGAATGATCGGTCATTATCGTGTGCTCCTGGAAGCGATTATCAAGGATCCGGATCAGCCGGTTGATCGCTTGCCGATACTGACCAACGCTGAACGGCGCCAGTTGCTGGTGGAGTGGAACCAACCCTTTGATCCGGATACCCAGCCGTTTCTCAGCCAGACGATCGACGAGTTATTCGAAAAGCAGGTTGACAAAACGCCTGATTCGGATGCTGTGGTTTACCAGGATAGCCGGTTGACATACCGGGAGCTGAATGCCCGGGCGAATCGATTGGCTCGTTACCTTCAGAGCCTGGGAGTAGGACCGAATGTGATTGCTGGCTTATGCGTCGAGCGGTCTCTGGAAAGTGTAGTTGGTATCCTGGGGATCTTGAAGGCCGGGGGAGCTTATTTACCACTCGATCCGGAATATCCTGTCGACCGGTTAACGTTTATCCTCCAGGATGCCCAAGTGCCAGTACTGCTGACCCAATCTCATCTGGTGGAGAGCCTGGCTACGGAAATCCCTGGGGTTACGCTAATCTGCCTGGATCAGGATTGGGAAAAAATCGGTAAGGAATCGAGCGAGAATCTCCCTGGCGCTCAGGAAAGTTCTCTCAAGGCAGGAACGGACGATCTTGCTTATGTGATCTATACCTCGGGGTCAACCGGACGGCCGAAGGGTGTGATGATCGAACATCGTTCGGCTATTAACCTGTGGTTGGGTTTGAACCGGGTAATTTACACCCAATTCTCGAAACCTGGGTTAAAGGTTAGCCTCAATGCGCCATTGCCGTTTGACGCCTCGGTCCAGGAATGGCTGATGCTGTTGTCCGGCCACACCCTGGTGGTCATACCGGCAGCGGTACGCCAGGATGGAGACTCATTACTGACCTTTATCCGAGAGAACCGGATTGATGTGTTGGATTGCGTACCGTCACAACTGAAAATGCTTATGGCAGCCGGATTCTTCGAGCTTGGCCAGTGGAGGCCTCGGGCGGTTTTACCCGGAGGCGAAGCCATCGACAGCGGGACCTGGGAAAAATTGGCCAGCGACGGCCAGACTGAGTACTTTAACATGTATGGTCCGACAGAATGCACGGTTGATTCAACTATTTGCCAGGTCAGCGCGCATCCCTTGCTCCCAAGTATTGGAAAGCCAATTGTAAATGCCCAGGCTTATGTGCTTGATCGTAAACTACAGCTTGCACCCATTGGCGTGGCGGGAGAGCTATATCTGGGAGGTCAAGGGGTGGCAAGAGGTTATTTGAACCGGCCGGAATTAACTGCTGAGCGCTTTATCCCGAATCCTTTTGTACAGGATATCGGTCCAGAGTATCGAGGCGAGCGGTTATATCGAACCGGAGATCTGGTTCGTTATCTGCCAGATGGGTACCTGGAGTATCTTGGCCGGGTAGATTTTCAGGTCAAGTTGCGTGGCTTTCGCATCGAGCTTGGCGAAATCGAGAGTGTGTTAGGCCAGCTCCCTGGCATCCTGGATGTTGTCGTTATCATTCGGGAAGATTCCCCAGGTGAAAAACAACTGGTAGCATACTTGGTTGCCGAAGCTGAGGCAGACGCGGCTGCGCTTAATGTCAGTGCGATCCGCAATTCTCTGAAATCCAGGTTACCGGAATATATGCTGCCGGGAATCTTTGTCTTCCTCGATAAACTCCCGCTGACTCCGAATCGCAAAGTTGATCGAAAAGCCCTGCCCAGGCCCGAAGGCATCCGGCCCGAGCTTGAGGTAGTCTTCGAAGCACCTCGGACCGAGCAAGAGAAAACCCTGGCCCAAATTTGGTCCCAGGTACTTAAGCTGGATCGGATTGGCATCCATGACAATTTCTTTGACCTGGGCGGAGATTCGATCTTGAGTATTCAGGTCGTGTCAAGAGCAAACCAGGCAGGTTTGCTATTGACACCACGCCAGATTTTTGAAGCCCAGACGATCGAAGCGTTAGCTGCAGTAGCGGGTACAGCGCCGGTCTCCCAGGCGGAACAAGGCCCGGTTAGTGGCTCGGTGGCGCTAACCCCGATCCAAAAAGCATTCTTTGATCAGATCAGTGCTCAAAAGGCTGCTGGGCTGCCCGCTAATCCTCATCATTGGAACCAGGCGATCCTACTCGAAGTTCGCCGGCCTGTCCAACTGGACGCTTTACGCGATGCCTTGCAATACTTACAGGTTCATCATGATGCCCTGCGAATGCGCTACTACCAGGAAAATGGAGCCTGGAGACAGGTGAATCTGGGTCTTGAAGTGAGTGAAATCCCCCTTACGAAATTTGACCTGAGCCAGGTCAAGCTTTCTGAACACGACGAGACAATCCGGGACCATGCCAGTGAAGAGCAGGGCAAGTTGGATCTCACCGATGGACCGTTGATTCGGGTGGCGTATTTTGACCTGGGCTTTAGAAACCCTGGCCGGTTGCTGATCGTGATCCACCACCTGGTGATTGATGGGATTTCCTGGCGGATCCTGCTCCAAGATCTGCTGGCGGCGTACGCCCAAACCAGCCAGGGGCTGACGGTTCAGCTTCCGCCGAAAACCACATCATTTCAGAAATGGTCTGAACAGCTTTGGAAATACGCCACCAGCCCGGAGATTGAAGAACAGCGCTCGTTCTGGGAGAAACAGACCCCAACTGCCCTGGAAGGAAAGTTGGGTTGGGTACCGGTGGATTATCCGGCTGGTGAAAACCTGGAGAGTACTGCTGCCAACGTGCGAGACGCCCTGGATGAGCTTGAAACCGAAGCCCTGTTGCGAGCGGCGCCGGCTGCTTACAATACCGAAATCGGGGATATCTTGTTGGCCGCGTTAGCCCGGGCTTATCGAAGCTGGTTAACCCGCGCCGGACAGCCGAATGCCGGCAGGTTGCTGGATCACAATCGGAAAGTCAGCTCTACCACTGGTTTATTGGTTGCCATGGAAGGTCATGGCCGGGAAGATATCTTCGAAGGAGTTGATGTCACGCGGACCGTTGGTTGGTTCACCAGCCTCTATCCGGTTGCTTTGACGATAAGCGTCGAAAATGATCTCGGCCAGGATTTAATGGCAATCAAAGAGCAGCTCCGCCAGGTGCCTCAAAAAGGTCTTGGATATGGCTTGTTGCGTTACCGGGAGAGCGAGACTCTCGCAGAGAGCGATCAACTACGGAATATGCCCGAGCCGCAGATTAGTTTCAACTACCTGGGGCAGGTGGAGTTAGACGAGGCAACCCAGTCTGGGCCTGCACACTTTGGGACATCCGGGAACCTTGAACCAGAAGGGTTACTGTTTACCGCATTGGAGGCTTCAAAAACCACGGATTTGTCTGGCCCCGCGCATGACCCATCGGGAAGGCGGAACTACCTGATCGACCTGGTCGCCAGTGTGGCTCAAGGAAGGTTAAGAGTGGAGTTGGTGTATAGCCAGGCAGTTCATGCGGAGGCAACGATTCGCCGTTTCAGTGATGATTACATGGCTGAAATCCGCGGCCTGATCCAGCATTGTATTTCCGGGCATGGCTTTGGCTACACCCCTTCGGATTTCCCGGATGCAGAATTAAGCCAGGAAGAAATTGAGGATTTGATGGAAGAATTGTTAGATGGCGATTCCCTGGAGAGCGAAGAATGAAAAACGACGCTTCGCAAGGCTCAGCATCGAGCGCAAAACGAAATATTGAAGCAGTCTATCCGCTGAGTCCGATGCAGCAGGGTATGCTTTTTCACAGCCTGTATGCCCCGGAAACAGGCGCTTACTTTGAACAGTTCACCTGCGTTCTTCGGGGTCGCCTGAATCGTACAGCTTTTCAGCAGGCCTGGCAGATCGTCGTCCAACGACAGGCTGTTTTACGTACCTCTTTTGTTTGGAAGCGGCTGGATCGTATGTTGCAAGTGGTTCAGAAAGAGGTGAACCTGCCGGTCGATTATCAAGATCGGCGCTCTGAATCTCCCCAAGCCCAGAGTGATCATTTACAGGCCTATCTATCGGCGGACCGGAAGCGAGGATTTGACCTCACGAAGAGCCCCTTGATGCGCCTGGCCTTACTGCAAATCGATGATAACGCCCATTACTTTGCCTGGAGTCACCACCATGCCTTGATGGATGGCTGGTCGATGCCGCTATTGTTGAAGGAAGTTTTGTTTTGCTACGAAACTCTCACCCAGGGCAAATCGCCGTACTTGCCACCTGCTCGCCCGTATCGGGAGTATATCAACTGGCTCCAAAAACAAGATCCGGCTAATGCGGAAGCTTATTGGAGAGGGCTTTTGCGTGGATTGGATGCTCCTACGCATCTGATTTATGATCCATTCGCTACTGAAAACACTGCGAACCTGGAAGAGGAAATCCACCTATCGAAAGACCTGACCGCTTCATTAGGATCGTTGGCTCGCCGCGAGCGCTTGACGCTCAGCACACTGATCCAGGCTGCTTGGGCACTGTTATTAAGCCGTTATAGCGGAGAACAAGACGTGCTGTTCGGCGCGACGGTATCCGGACGTCCAGCAGACCTGGCCGGCGCGGAATCGATCATTGGCCTGTTTATCAATACCCTGCCAGTGCGCGTACCGGTAACGCCAGATGCCGTACTGATCGACTGGCTGCGCCAGATCCAGGAACAAGCGGTAGCTACTCGCCAGTTTGAGTACAGTGCGTTAACCCAGATCCAGGAATGGAGTGAGATCCCACGCGGAACGCCTCTCTTTGAAAGCATCCTGGTTTTTGAGAATTACCCGGTTGAAGACGCGCTGAAAAGTTCTTTGCCTCAACCGGAAGGAAGTGCGAAGGAAGTTATTAGCGCTGGAGAAGTTGATTTTGCAAAACGCTTAAAAATCGAGCAGGTTCGTTCCTATGAGCAAACTAACTTTCCACTCACTGTAGTATCCGGGCCTGGCGAATCGTTGGGGATCAAGATTTCCTACGATCCGGGACGTTTCAGTTCTGGGACTATCTCCCGCATGCTGGGTCATTTAGAGATGATCCTGGCAGGCTTTGTTTCCGAAATGAATCTACCATCGTTTTCTCAACGCCGCCTGGCTGACATCTCCATCCTGACCGCGGAAGAAGAAAAAGTCCTTAGTGGCTTTACACGAACAGTTAAATTCCCTGAAGGTTGGACTCCCGGTGCAGACTGGCTGGATCCGGCGGCTCCACCAGACACCATCCATCATTTATTCGAGTTACAAGCTACGCTTACCCCGGATGCGATCGCACTCATCCTGGATGAGAGTGCTTTGTTGGGTAGTCCTTTAGCGGTTACCCGCCAGCTTAAGATGACCTATTCCGAATTGAATGAGCGCGCCGATGCCCTGGCTGCGTATTTAAGGAGGCAAGGGATTGGTCCGGAATCGCTGGTTGGGATTTATACCGATCGTTCTTTCGAAATGGTGGTTGGGATTTTAGGTATTTTGAAATCCGGTGGGGCATACTTGCCTCTGGATCCTAATTATCCGGTTGAGCGGATCAGTTTTATGTTGAAGGACGCGGCTGTCTCCCTGGTGCTGACCCAATCTCACCTGCTGGAGCGTTTGCCGGATGAATTACGGGCCTTACATCGTCCTCTGGCATTGGATACTGAATGGGATCAAATCCAGCTGCGCGTCGATAATCCGCCGAGAACCACTTCCCCAGTTGCCAGTCCACATAACCTGGCTTATGTGATCTATACTTCTGGATCGACTGGTAAACCAAAAGGCGTAATGATCGAGCACCACTCCCTGGTCAATCTGGTCAGGAATAACGTCGCGGTAACAAATATGAAACCGGCCGATACAGTGCTGCAGTTCCTCTCTTTTGGTTTTGATGCTTCTGGTGAAGAATTGTTCCCGCCCTTGGTATGTGGAGCCAGCCTGGTACTTCCGGCCTTGGCGCGTGAGATTGCGCCGCTTGACCTTTGCCAGGTGGTTGAGCGCCAGCAGATCAGCACGTTGCATCTGCCAGTCGCATATTGGCATCAAATGGTCGATGAATTGGAGACAGAAAAAAGGTCGGTCCCGGCCTGTTTGCGTTTGCTGACCGCAGGAGGTGAAAGCCCTGCGATCGGAAAATTGAGAACCTGGTTTCGTTTATGTGGCGATAGGCTAGTGGATTTCATCAACGCCTACGGACCGACCGAGACGACAATTGCTGCGACTTATTATCGGATTCGGTCTGACCAGCACGATCGTTTGGCGTTGGATCGATTGCCCATTGGTCACGGCCTTGCCAATAACCAGATCCGTATTCTCGATTCGGCATTACAACCAGTCCCGATCAATGTTCCGGGAGAGATCTGTATTGCTGGGGCTGGTGTAGCACGTGGCTACTTGAATCAACCCGACCTTACAGCCGAGAAATTTATTCCCGCCCCTCGAATTGAATCTATGGCAGGTTTAGCTCATTCCGGGGAGACACGCATGTACCGGACTGGCGACCAAGGCCGTTTCTGGCCAGATGGAACGATTGAGTTCGTCGGTCGTGTCGATCAGCAGGTGAAAATCCGAGGTTATCGCATTGAGTTGGGTGAGATCGAGTCGGTATTGAGCCACCACCCGTCGGTTCAGTCCGTTGCTGTCCGGGCAATTGATTGGCATGCACCTGGTAATGTGCCATCGTCAGCCAGAAGCACAAAACGCTTGGTCGCTTATGTCCAACCTCAAAAAGAAGCCGGTGGACTGAAAGAGAATCCGGGCGAATTACGCCAATACCTTCTTGAGAGCTTACCGGAGTACATGGTGCCTACGGTCTTTGTATTTTTAGATAGCTTTCCACTCACTCCAAATGGAAAAATAGACCGCCGTGCACTTCCTATTCCAGAAGGCTCAGAGGTCGAACGTTCCAGTGCCTTTGTCTTGCCCCGCACCCCAGTCGAAAGCCTGGTGGCTGGTGTCTGGGAACAGGTGCTCGGAGTCAGTCCGGTTGGGGCAGAAGATAATTTCTTTGAACTGGGCGGGCATTCTCTGGTCGCTACTCAAGTCGTCTCCCGCCTTCGGAATGTCTTCCAGGTCGAGATTCCCCTCCGTGAGGTGTTTGAGAACCCGACCGTCGCAGGTCTGAGCTCGTTGATTGAAACCAACCTACGTGAAGGTGCGGGCCTAGCGCAGCCGGTGATTGACCCATTACCACGCATTCAGGCGTCCGATTTACCTGTCGCTCCGCCAAGGCTTTCCTTCTCCCAGCAGCGGCTTTGGTTCCTGGATCAACTTGCCCCCGGCAACCTGTTCTATAACCTGCCGCTGGCAGTGGAGATTGGCGGGGCTCTGGATACCTCTGCGTTGCGGCAGACGATTAACGAAATCCTTGCCCGGCATGCGATTCTGCGAACTAATTTCCAGGCTGTTGGTGGGGTGCCAGTGCAAGTCATTCATCCTGCACAACCGCTTGATCTCCCGGTAACCGACTTATCCAGCTTAACCGAAACCGAAGCCCGTGCTCGGGCACGCCAGTTTGCACAGGAA
>CAZAGA010000054.1:11125-14663 GCA_964484335.1 uncultured Anaerolineaceae bacterium | reverse complement strand
ACAAACAGGTCTGCCCAACGAAAGTCAGCCGCCAGCGCTTCGCCAAAATGCGCCCCGCTGAACTGAGCCGACGGGTAAACTTGTCCCGCCAGCCGCTCCAGTTCGCTACGCGCCGGCCCATCGCCAACCAGGCGCAGCGTCGGGCGCAGCGCTCCTGGCAGCCTGGCGCAAGCCTGCAACAGCAGGTCAATTCGCTTGCGCGCCTGTAAACGTCCGACGAATAACAGTCGCGGCGCCCCGTCAAACCCACCTGGTCGCTCCGGTAACGGGTGAACCGGCCGCGCTGCGGCCGCATTCGGCGCGACGAACACCCGCCCGGCGGGCAGCCCCGCCCGGCGGTACTCTTCTGCGCCGCGCTGGCTGTAGGCAATCACCCCATCCAGCGAGCTCAAGAAGCGATCACGCGCCTGCTTGCGCCAGCCAGCCAGCCGCCCGCTCACCAGCGGCGCGCCCAGCCCCCAACCCAGCACTGGCTTGCCGCGCGCCCGCATCCAGCGCAGTGCTGCTGGTGTGCTCAGGTAACGAGGGTTGGCTTCCACAATTAGCGCATCCGGCTGCCAGTGTTCCAGCCAATCCACCAACCCGGCCTGGTAGCAGCGGTAGAATGGCGACTGCACGCTCAGAAAATGCCAGTTGCACGCTGGGGTAAATTGAGCGAATTCAAGTTTCTCGATCTGGGGGATGTTTTCATCCGGACGTGGCTGGCCGGCAAACACGCTCAAGCCTCCCTGGCAAACAGCTGCCAGCGCCTCAAAAAATGGCGCCCGGTAAGCTGGCAGGACGCGCTGCTGCAGCGCCAGGCGGCCGGAAAATTCCTCGCCAATCCCCATCATCCGCCTTCCTCTGGAAAGGCTGCCAGGTAGGCTTTCCAATCCAGCGCCTCCCACGCTGCCACCTCCGGGAAACCGCTCTGCATCTGGCAGATCCGGTAGCCGGCGGGCTTCAGGCTTTCCCAGGCGCAGCGGGCCGCCTCTGGCCCGTGTAACTCAAGCAGGACCAACGGCCGGGCTTCCCGGATCAGGCGCAGCATGCCCGGCAGCGCCAGCACCTCCCCGCCTTCAATATCCATCTTCACCAGTTGCGGCGGCGGGTTGCCCTGCTGGTACACAAACTCATCCAGTGCCAGGCCGCTGACCTGGATAGCCTGTTGATAAGCCACATCCTGCCGACCGGCCGAGCCCTCCGCCTTGCCCATCCCCCCCGACGGCCCAACCAGGAAGCTAACCTTCCCGCTGCGGTCGATCACAGCCTCAGGGGTTACGCTCACTCGGTCGGACATCTGGTTCAGCTCCAGGTTTTTTCGTAACCGGCGAACATTATCGGGCAGAGCTTCGAAGGCAAATACCCGGCCTCCCGGGCCTGCCAGACTGGCCAGGATCAGGCTGATATAGCCAATGTTGGCGCCAACGTCATAGGCGACCATGCCGGGCTTCACCAGCCTGGTCAGCGCCTCTTGCAGCTCGATTTCATACGTGCCCAGCCAATAATCCTTCTCGCTATGCAGGTCCAGCTCCACCTGCAGCCCGGCAATCGCCCCGGCCGCCACCTGGATCACGCTCATCCCAACCGGCGCTGCCCGGTTCAGCTCACTGCGCACCAGCCGCGCCAGCGGGCCAATCCGGTATATCAGGCGCTTGGCCCAACCCGGCAGCCGGCGCGCCATCCAGGCCGCCAACGAAAGCAATCCAGAACGTGCCCTGCCCGGAGCAGTCTTGCTCTGCGGATCGTTATTGTTCAAGCAGCACCTTCAAATAACCTTCTACCATGCTGTCCAATCCCAGCGCTGCCTCCGCCTGCCGGCGCGCCCCGGCCCGGAATCCTCCCTGGTTTCGTAGGATCTCCAGGGTTGCCTGCGCCAGGCCAGGGATATCCGGCGGATCCAGCTTCCACGGGTCGCCGCCATATGGGACGACTCGCCCGGCCCCGGCTGGCGCCAGTTCGGCCAGTGCGCCGGTATCAAAAGCCACGACCGGCAGCCCACAGGCCAGGGCTTCTACCACCGAATTCGGGCAGGCGGCATTCAGGTCGGCCGAGTAAAGCAGGTGGGCCGATCGGTCCAGGGCGGGGATTTCAGCCTGCGGAACCAGGCCGGCCCACTGGATCCGGATCTTGGTGCGCCCTTCCCAGGCACGCTTCAGCCCTTCAGAGACCTTACCCGCGACCATCAATTCAACCGAGCGGTCCAGGCCGGCCTGGTTGAGCAATTCCACCAGGTGGACGCCCGAGTCCAGGCCGCGCTCATAACCACCCGCCAGGCTGCCCTCTACCATTAATACCCGGTAAGCGTCGGTTGGCGGCTCGCCAACCCCACCCGGGGTATAGATTTTTAAGTCGACCCCATTATAGACCACGCTGTTCGGGACCCGCGTAGCGCTGTACACGCGCTCCCACCAACGCCGGGAAAACTCGCTCTGGTAGATCACCCGCTGCGCCAGTTGGGCCCGGATGATCGAAAGGATGAAATTGCCGTATTCCGAACGAATAAAGTGCCGCAACGACTGGTAATGCCCCGCTGCACCGCTTTCTCCCCAGCCAATTTGCGGCTGCTTGCGCGGCAGCCGGTGCAGCCAGTTCATCCCATTCAAGCGCTGGACGATCAAAGCCCCACGCCGGCGCGCCTGCCACAGGCTTCCCAGTTGGCGGGTGCCGCCAATCACCAGGACTGCCTGGCAGAGCGGATCGGCCAGGTCGTAGGTAAATTCCACTCCATGGACAGCCAACCCGGCCGCAAATTTATGCTGGAACGAGACCATTCCCCCAACGCCGTTCAAACGCGGTGTCAGGCAAATGCGCGGCGTTCGCTTCAAATTAACGCTCACCGGTCTCCAGCCAACCTTCTCGCTGCCCCAGGCAGCGCGCCGGGTTGCCAGCCCAGACCTCCCCGGCGCCGGTCGATTCGAGTAACACCGCGTTGGCGCCGATCACGCTGCCGCGCCCGACAGTCAATACGCCAGCTTTACACAGTACCTTCGCCCCCGGCGAGAGGATAACGTCATCCTCAACCACCACGCCCTCAAAACGGCTCTCGCTCGCAGGTCGGTAAATATCCGCCCGGCCAACCGTCACCCCAGGATAGATCTTAACTCGCGCCCCGATCGCTGCCTTCGAGTGGATCACCACCCCCACGCCGCCATGCGCCAGCTCAAAATCCGGCCCAACTGGCACACTGCGCGGGATCTCTACCCCCAGCGCCTTCAAAGCAAAATAAGCCAGCTTGCCCACCAGTGGCCTGTTACGTGCATACACCAGTCGAGTTGGCAGGTCCCTGGCCATATTGCTTATTTCCTGGCCGCCGCGCCGGTTTCCAAAATCGCCTGGACAATCCGCTGCGCCGATCGGCCGTCGCCGTACGGGTTCACCGCCCGCGCCATCGCCGCCCGCTCCGCCTCGTCGTCCAGCAAGCGGCGTGTCTCGGCCACAATCCGCGCTGCATCGGTTCCCACCAGGCGTACTGTGCCGGCCTCGACCCCCTCCGGGCGCTCCGTCACCTCGCGCAACACCAACACCGGCACCCCCAGGCCAGGCGCTTCTTCCTGCA
>CAZAGA010000054.1:3526-11025 GCA_964484335.1 uncultured Anaerolineaceae bacterium | reverse complement strand
GGGTTGCCGGTTACCCGGATCAGCTCGGCCGGCACTCCTTCCCGCATCAAGTTTCTCGCCGCCCACTCGGTCGGGGCAAAATGCAGGTCGGCTGTCACACCCGCCACGCGCCGGTTGATTTCTTCCGGAAATGGCTGCCATTTGTCATGTGTGCGCAGCCCGGCTTCCACGTGCCCAACCCGGATCCGCCGGTAATAGGATGCCAGGGCCGCCGCCATCACCGTGGTTGTATCGCCCTGCACCAACACCCAATCGGGGGCAAATTCTCGCAGCACCGGATCCAGGCGGGTAAAAACCGCCGCCGTCAGCTCCGCCAATGTCTGGTTCGGCTGCATCAAATCCAGGTCAAAATCCGGCAGGATCTGGAACAGGTTCAACACCTGGTCGAGCATCTGGCGATGCTGAGCCGTTACACATACACCGGCTTCGATCCCGGCTGTTTCGGCCAGGCAGCGCACCACCGGCGCCATTTTCACCGCTTCCGGCCGGGTGCCAAAAATCGACAGGACGCGCAGCTTAGCTATAGCCAACTCCTAAGCGATAAACTTTAAACCCGGCCGCTTCCCAGGCCGGGTCGCGAAATCCATTCACTGCATCAACCAGCAGCCGGGCAGGCGTGATCGCCGCCAGTTGGGCCGGGGTCAGCGCCAACAATGGGCTGTGCGGCACCAGCAGGGCGACCAATTCGGCTCCTTCCACCGCCGCCTCCAGGCTGCCCACCGCCTGCGGGCCGGGATGCAATTGCGCATCAGGTTTGAACGGCTCGTAAGCCTTCACCTGCGCCCCGGCTTCCGCCAACCGCTCGGCGATTTCAACCGCCGGGCTCTCGCGCAGATCGTCAACGTCCGGCTTGTAGGACAGACCCAGCACCGCGATCCGCCGGCCTATCAAGCTCACATCTCCCAGCCCCAGGCCCAGCGCCCGCCGGACCAGCGCCAGAACCAGCTCGGGCTGGCCATCATTTACTTGCCGGGCAGCCAAAATCAGGCGGGTCAGATCCGGGGCCGATTCGACCAGGAACCACGGGTCCACGCTGATGCAGTGCCCGCCTACTCCCGGTCCCGGCTGCAAGATTTTCACCCGCGGGTGCAGGTTGGCCAGCCGGATCGCCTCCCAGACATCGATCCCAAACCGCTCCGCCAGGCGCGAAAACTCGTTGGCGATGGCGATATTGACATCCCGGTAGGTATTTTCCATCAATTTGACCATCTCCGCCGTCGTGGCGTCGGTCAGGATGATCTCACCGCGCACAAACACCCGGTACAGCTCTCGCCCGGCTTCGGACGAATCCGGATCGATCCCACCGATCACCCGGGCGTTCTCAATCAGCTCGCGCAGGATCTGGCCGGGCAAGACCCGCTCAGGCGAGTACACCAGGTGAAAATCAGCGCCCGCTTTGAGGCCCGAGCGCTCCAAGATCGGCGCCACCAGGTCCACCGTAGTGCGCGGCGGCGAGGTTGATTCCAACACCACCAGGTTGCCAGCCCGCAGCGCCGGCGCAATCGCCTCCGCCGCTGAAACCACGAAGCTCATATCGGCTTTCTTATCGTCATAGAAAGGGGTGGGCACCGAGATAATAAAGGCATCCGCTGGCTGCGGGCGATCGCTGATCACCAGGTTGCCCGAGACCAGCGCCGCCTGGACCAGGGTGCGCAAGCCGGGCTCATGAATGTGCAGCCCACCGTTGCGCAGAGTGCTGACCACCTGGGGGTTGACATCCACGCCAATTACCTGCAGGCCATGGGTGGCAAAGGTGCTGGCGGTCGGCAGGCCAATATATCCCAGGCCAAGGACGCATATTTTTGAATAGGGCACGTTATACTCCAATTGAAGCGGCAACGGTCACCGCAGGCTGGGCCCGTGCAGGCCAGGATGAAAATAGCGCTGCGCGAAACCGCAGGCCATTATCTCACAAATTCAGCCTGCTTAGCGCTCATACACCGCGAAATTATCGAACAGCACCTCCAGGCCGCCCTGCTTGCGCACCCCGATCATCAGCCCGACCGTCCCCTCGGTGAAATCATCGTCTTCCACCTCGGCCAGCAGCTTGCCATTGGCAGACAGGCGCAACAGGCCGCCGCTGCATTCCGCCCGGATCCGGTTAGCCTGGTTAGCCCCAAGCTTCAAATTACCGCTGGCGTCCACCCCTTCTTTTATGAACCCAAATGTGCCAGCCTCCATCTTCCCAATCCCATAAAAACCGTTGCTGCTGATCACCAGGCCATAATAATTATCCTGATCAACCTGGCGGCAAACCAGGCCATAGTAGCCGTCCTCCGGCCCGGCCTGCCGGGCTGCATCCACCTCCAGGATCACATCCATGTACGTGGTATTCCGCACGCTCCAGATATTAGCGTAGGTGACTGCGACCGACATTTTATAACCGCCCTCGGCGAACGCGATCGTGTAGTCGTCTGTCTCGTCAGTAAACCAGCCAATTTCGTCCGCAAAGTCGTCCTCAAACAACAACTTCAGGCTCTCGGTCGGCGTCGGAGCAACAGTCAGGGTCGCCGTCGGCAGGGCGAGCGTCGCAGTGGGCACACTCGCCGGTGGAGTAAGCGGGGACGGCCGGGTTGCTGTGGGCAAAACGCCTTGCGCCTGGGTGGCAGCCGGTGTTGCTTGCCCGGCCAGCGCAGTGAGCTCTGCCACCACTGTCTGCGCCGCAACAGTAAACTCCGCTGCCGGGAAGGCAGTTTCTGTCGCTCGGCCTGGAAAATTACAGCCAGCCAGTACAACGACCAGGCCCAGGCTGCCCAGGATCAATTGCCAGGTTAATCGCTTCATCGAACAACCTCCTTTACATGCAGAACTCAAAGCAGTTGTTCCAACACCGCCAGTTGGGCGTCGCTCAGCGCGCCCAGGCTGCGCAGGCTGAGCTCACCGGCGACAATTTTCGCCCACTCGCCGTCGATCCGTTGCTTGTTCCAGCTCTCCAGCCGGAAACAGCGCAGGAATTTGCGCAGGTTTTCGAGGCCGCGCTCCCGACCGTGGATCGGCGTTCCGTCCGGCCAGCGAATCACGACCAACAGCTCGTTCTCCGGGCGTAAAACCAGCGGGTCAAATTGCATCGTTTCAGTTGCCGCATCATAACGATAGCCAGCGCTGATTTCCACCCCGTCGATCTTCACTGCCGCCAATTCTCCCGCCCGGACCCCGCGCAGCCAGAGCTGGACCTCGCGCTGCGCCGGCAGCAGGCTGGCCTCCCCGCGCGCCGGCGCTACACTCAGGCGGCATTCACCCTCGCTCCAGGCCTGGCTGATCACTGTCACCGCATAGGCGCCTTCCAGGTAAGCATTCGTCTCGCCATCATCTTCTACCAGCTCAAAGCGATTATCCGCGCCCGGGAAGAGCAGCACCCGCAGCGTGGTCGGGTTCTCAGTGCTGCCCCAGCTCGCCTCGCCAGCCAGCGGCACGATCGCCCCGGCGCGGGCAAAGACCGGGATATCCTCCAGCTCGCCGTAGATCGTCCGCCACTGCCCACCCAACAGCCGTTCGCCAGTGAAGAAATTAAACCAGGCCGCCTCGCCCTCCGCTCCCCCAGGCAGCCAGATCGCCTGGCGGGCCAGGCCGGTCTCGGGATGAGCCGGCCCAGTAAACGGCGCCGCAACCAGCTCGCTGCCAAACCAATACTGTTGGGGCGCCTGGTAAGCCTCGGGCGCTTCAGGATGGGTATAGTACATTGGCGTTGCCAGCGGCAGGCTGGTGGTGTAGTTCCGCCAGGCCATGGAGTAAATGTAAGGAATCAACGCCTGGCGCAGGCGCATTGCCGCCGTCGCCGCCTGGGCTGACGCCGGGCCGCGCCCCCACGGCCGCCGTTCGTGATAGGGATTGCTGGTGCAGTGCAAGCGCAAGATCGGGCTGAAGGCGCCGTATTGCACCCAACGGGCATATAGCTCATCATCTTCGACGCCCCCCATGTGTCCACCAATATCATGACTCCACCAGCCGTAGCCAACGTTGGCTGCCGTGGCAGTGAAGCCGGGTTGATTGGCTAGCGCCTCCCAGCCGATCAGCGTATCACCCGAGAAACCGATTGGGTAACGATGGTTGCCCAGGCCGCCCCAGCGCGAAAAGATGAACGGCCGTTTCTGCCCATCCCGCCCCAGGTCATGGAAATGCAGGTGGTTCAGCCACCACAACGGGTCCAGGCCCGTCAATTTCGAAGAAACTCCCTGCTGCCAGTCCAGCCACCAGAAATCAACCCCTTGCGCTTCATAGGGATGGTGCAGCAATTCAAAATAACCCTGGATAAATTTTGGATCGGCGCTGTCAAAGGGAACCGGCTCTCCCTGCTCCGGGTCCTGGCCCATGAACTCGGCCAGGGCGCGGTACTGTTCCTCGTGCGGGTGGACGCCATCAGCCGGGTGCAGGTTCAGCGCTGTCTTCAAGCCCATCCCGTGCAGCCTATCGATCAGGCCTTGCGGATCGGGGAACAGTTCCCGGTTCCAGGTATAGCCCGTCCAACCGCTCGAGCGGTTTCCAGTCTTGGTGATGTGCCAGTCCATGTCAATAATGCATACCGAGAGTGGGACCGCGTGCTCCTGGAACTCGCGCATCAGCCCGAGCAGCTCATCCTGGGTATAGGCCCAGTAGCGACTCCACCAGTTGCCCAGGATCCAGCGCGGGATCAGCGGCGTATTCCCAGCGACCAGGCTGAACTCACGCAGCGCGGCGGGGTAATCGTGACCATAGCCGAAAAAGTAAATGTCGCTGTTTTCCGGCTGGCGACGTTGCTCCAGCCAGCCGCTTTCACTAAATACCAGCGAACGGCTATCGTCCACCACCGCCCAGCCCTGCCGCCCAATCAACCCCGGCTCCAGGCGGACTTTGCCGCTTGTTTCATCCAGGGTGCGCGCCGTGCCTAGTAAATTTCCTCCTCGCCAGTAAGAATCGCCGCACTGCCAGGTCTGCCCGCTAGCCTTTACCAGCACCGACAAGTTGGCAGGGCCGAAACCCTGGCCCGTCTCCCGGTAAGCCAGCTTCAGAAATGCCGTTTCGATCACCAGCCCCTGGTTGCCAGTCCCAGCGCGCTGTTGGTAGGCGGGGACTGCCTGCCGGCGATACCAGAACGCCTGGCTTGGCCGGTCCTCAAAAACCCCGCTCGGGCTGTACTCCATCCGGATCAGGCGCTCGCTCAGCAAGCTGAAACGCGCCTTTCCGAGCTGTACCACCGCGCCTGGCTCGGGCAGCGGGTCAAACTGGATCTGGAACTGGGCAAGCATCATCGTCGATCCTCCTTATGAACATTGTACCAGAATTGCCCTGCCGCCTGGCTCAAGCATCCTGGGCGCAGCCGCAGGCATCCCGAGCGCAGCCGCAGGCATCCCGAGCGCAGTCGAAGGACACTCGGTTCCACTGCAGGCCTCCCGAGCACAGTCGTAGGCATCCTGAGCGCAGTCGAAGGCATCCTGAGCGCAGTCGAAGGCATCCTGAGCGCAGTCGAAGGATTCTCGTTCCACTGCAGGCATCCTGAGCGCAGTCGAAGGACGCATCATCCAACCGCCGTAAAACCTTGTATAATTCCTGATTATGCAATCCTCAATGATAGATTCCCCCATCCTGGTCACCGGCGCTGGCGGATTCATCGCCAGCCACCTGGTTGAAGCCCTGGCCCGCCAGGGCGCGCGGGTGCGCGCTTTCGTACGTTACAACTCACGCCGCGACCCTGGCCTGCTCCGCCTGCTCCCGGCTGAACTGCTACCCCAGGTCGAGCTCTTCCCCGGAGACCTGCGCGATCTACCCGCCGTCCAGGCTGCCATGCAGGGCGTCAGCCTGGTCTTCCACCTCGGCGCCCTGATCTCGATCCCTTACTCTTATCGCCAGCCGGCCGAAGTCGTCGAGACCAACATCATCGGCACGCTCAACGTCCTGCTGGCTGCCAAAACCGCTGGCATCCTGCGCCTGATCCACACCTCGACCAGCGAAGTCTACGGCACCGCCCGCCAGGTTCCAATCGACGAAAACCATCCCCTCCAGGGCCAATCGCCCTATTCAGCCAGTAAAATCGGCGCCGATAAGCTGGCCGAAAGTTTTTTCTGCACCTATGACCTGCCGGTCGTCACCCTGCGACCATTCAACACCTACGGCCCGCGCCAGTCTGCCCGGGCAGTCATCCCGACCATCATTACCCAGGCCTTGACCCAACCTGTCATCCGCCTCGGCAGCCTGGAGACGCGCCGCGATTTCACCTTTATCCACGACACCGTGCGCGGCTTTCTGCTCGCCGCCCAGGCGCCCGGCATCGAAGGACAGACTTTCAACCTCGGCGCGGGCAGCGAGATCCAGATTGGCGAACTGGCCAGGCAAGTCATCCGGCTGGCTGGCCGTCCCGTCGAGATCGAGCTCGACGAAGATCGCCTGCGGCCTGTAAAAAGCGAAGTCCAACGCCTGCTCTCAGACAACCGCCTGGCTCGCCAGCGCCTGGGTTGGGAACCGCAAGTCAGCCTGGAACAGGGCCTGGTTGAAACCATCGCCTGGATCCGTGAACATCTTGACCTCTACCAGCCGGGTACATACACCATATGAAAGCTGTTATCCTTGCCGGCGGCAAAGGCGCTCGCCTGGCGCCCTACACCAAAATCCTCCCCAAACCACTCATGCCGATCGGCGACCTGCCGATCCTGGAAATATTGCTCCGCCAGATGAAACGCGCCGGCGTCGACGAAGTGATCCTGACCGTTGGGCACATGGCCCACCTGCTCGAATCCTTTTTCCAGAACGGCCAGCAACTCGGCCTGTGCATCCGCTATAGCCTGGAAGAAAACCCGCTCGGCACCGCAGGGCCGCTCTCGCTGGTCAACGGCCTGGACGATTCCTTCCTGGTTGCCAACGGCGACATCCTGACCAACCTGCGCATCGCTGACCTGGTCGAGAGCCATCGCCAGAGCGGAGCGATCGCCACGATCGCCACCCACCAGCGCCAGGTCAAGATCGACCTGGGCGTGATTCAGATCCACGGCGCTTCCAACGGATCTGCGCCCCTGTCTGAAAACCAGATCGTCGATTACATTGAAAAGCCAGTTTACCCCCTGCTGGTCAGCATGGGCATCTATGTCTTCGAGCCGCGCGTCCTCGAATACATCCCCTATAACCAGTATCTTGATTTTCCTGACCTGGTGCTGCGCCTGATCCAGGCTGACGAGCGCGTGATCAGCTATCCCTTCACCGGCTACTGGCAGGACCTCGGCCGGCCGGATGATTACGAGCAGGCCGTTCAGGATTTCGAGTCGCTTCGGCCAGAGATTCTTGGGGAATAATTGTCCATAGCGAGCGGTTCTTGGCCGAAACCTCTTCCTCAGCGATGTAAAGTCATCATCAAGTCGCGGTTGGGCCGCAAGACAAACAGCGGTTGAGGCTGGATTTCTGTCCCCGGCGCCAGGCGCAGCTCGAACTGCTGCGCCACGCAAGCCAGGACCAGCGAGGCCTCGATCAGGCCAAATGTATTGCCAATGCACTGGCGCGGCCCCGCCCCAAAGGGAATATAGGCGTATTTATGCCGC
>CAZAGA010000054.1:2173-3426 GCA_964484335.1 uncultured Anaerolineaceae bacterium | reverse complement strand
AAAGCGCGGCGGTCGGCCGCCAAGCGCCTGCCCAACCTCCTGGCGCAGTCGCTCCCCTGCTGCCGGGTTCTGCGAGAGCAAGTACCAGGTCCAGGTCAGCGCGTTGGCGGTGGTTTCATACCCGGCGATTAACAAGGTCATCACCTGGTCCGCCAGTTGCCCATCATCCAGCCGGGTAACATCCTCGCGCGCCAGGATCATTGAACTGAGCAAATCACCGCGATCCTCGAAAGGTTGCTGGCGTTCCCGAATGATCCGCTCGACAATCGCCCGGATCGCCCGCGCCGATTCCTGGACCTGCGGCCGGCTGGGCTTCTCGAACTGCTGGGCAGCCTGGTTCACCCATTCTCCGATGATATTCACTTCTTCCCCCAGATCGACCCCAAAAAGCGCCTGGGTGGTCACCGTCAAGGTCAGGGCAGCCATTTCCCGCGCTGCGTCAATCGCCTGGTTCTGCGCATAACATTGCTCCCAGCGCGCCAGCATTGCCTGGGCGGCGGCGACAATCCGCCCATCCAACGCTTCCAACCGGCTGTGCTGAAAGGCCGGCTGCATCAATCGCCGCTGTTGCCGCCAGGCCTCGCCCTCGCTGGTCACCAACCCATCGCCGACCACCTTCTTAAATACCTGGATCGAATAGGTCTCTTTACTGTAGTTCCGGTGATTCTCCACCAGCACGTGCCGGACATAATCCGGATCGTTGAGCAGGTAAGCAGGATCCGGAGCCGGGCGATAACAGACAATATCACCGTGCTCCCGGGTCAGGCTAAGGAAAAAGTTGAGCGGATCGCGCACGAACTCGCGGAGACTGCCGCGCGGCGCCGGCGGCAACCGTCGCTCGCGATTTGAATCAAGGGCTGGGGAATCCAGATCGGGCATAGTCCATTTTCCAGTCAGGTCAGAGGAAATCCTGCGCCAGTTTCGACAACATTCCCAGTAATTATAAAGCGTTAATCTCCCCTTGCTTGCAGGGAAGTGGTAAAATTCGATAACTTTTATCCAAATGTATTCAGGCCACAGGAGGACAACATGGAATACGACCTGGTTTTTGAGGGTGGTGGGGCTAAGGGTGGAGCGTTTGCCGGCGCATTGCGCGCCTTTGAGCGCAACGGGCATAAGCCCCGGCGTGTGATTGGCTCCTCAGCCGGCTCAATTGTCGCTACGCTGATCGCCGCCGGCTACAGCGCCGAAGAATGCCTGGAAGCTCTCGAGCATAAGCTGCCCGACGGGCGCTCGGTCTTTGCCAGCTTCCT
>CAZAGA010000054.1:0-2073 GCA_964484335.1 uncultured Anaerolineaceae bacterium | reverse complement strand
CGTGGGCTGGCCGATTCCACCCTGCTTGAGTTTCACCAGAAAACTGGCTCCGATTTTTCAGCCGTGGCCGCCGACGTGACCGGTCGTGAAATGCTCGTCCTCAACCACCGCACTGCCCCAAATTTGCCCACCGTCTGGGCGGTGCGCATGTCGATGGGCTGCCCGTTTGCCTGGCCCGAAGTCGTCTGGCATGCTGAATGGGGAACCTATCGCGGTCGTGACCTGACCGACCACCGCGTGGTCGATGGCGGGCTGCTCTCCAACTTCCCCATCCGCTTGTTCGTCTCCAGCGACGAAAACATCGACGAAATCATGGGCGAAAATTCAATCTCCGACAATGTCATCGGCCTGTTGATCGATGAAGCCCTGCCGGTACCGGGCATTGAAGAGCCAATGGATCGCAAATCAAGTGCGCCTGGCATCATTGAGCGCCTCGACCTGCTCCAACAGTCCGTCTGGCGCATCCAGGGCCTGGCCGATACCGTCCTGGGCGGCAACGACCGCACCGTCCTGGCCGCCTACCAAAAAATGGTCTGCCGCCTGCCGGCCAAGGGCGTGGCCACCCTCGACTTCGACATGCCGGCCGAGCGGATGAAGTGCCTGGTCGACGCCGGCGACGCCGCCATGGAAGCGTATCTGAGTCAGCTCTAATTCAAAAAACCGGCGCAGGTGCGCCGGTTTTTTGAATTAGAGGCTCGACTCCAACCGCTCAGCTGCAAGCTGGATCCGCTCCAGGACCTTGCCCTTCCCGATAATCTCCATACTCTCCAGCAGCGGCGGGCTGACGGTCTGTCCGGTGACCGCCGCGCGCAGAATCCCGAAAAACTGACCGGCGCTCAGCCCCAGCGCCTCGGCCAGGGCCCGCAGCGCCTCCTCCGCCGCCGGGCCGATCTCGTTCAACCCGGAGAGCAGCGCATATGCCCGCCGAGCGGCCTCCGCCGATTGGGCAGCGCTCATATTCTTCCCCACCAGGCTCTCCAGTGGCGGCTCCACCTGCTCGCGAAAGAAGAAGCCGCCAAAATCAATCGCATCATCCAGCGTCACCAGGCGCGGCTGGATCAGCGGAATGATCTTCAGCAACCGCTCGTCATCCACAGCATAGCCGGCCGCTTCCAGGAAAGGTTTCACCCGCCGGGCCAGGTCGGCGGCTGCCAGGCTGCGAATATGCACGCCGTTAAAGTGATCCAGCTTCGAAAAGTTGATCGCCGCCGGCGCCGGGTTTAACTTATCCAGGCTGAATTTCTCGATCAACTCCGCCAGGCTGAAGACTTCCGTCTTATCGTCATAGCTCCAACCCATCAGCGCCGTCCAGTTCACCACCCCTTCCGGAAGATAGCCCAACAACTTCAAGTCATTGACGAAGATCGAATAACCGTCTTTCATCGACTGCTCGCTATCGCGCTTGCTCATCTTCCCTTTTCCGCTCGGCTTGAGGAAGATCGACAGGTGGACGAAGGCTGGCTCCGGCCAGCCAAAAGCGCGAATAATATGGGTGTGGAGCGGGAAGGTCGATAACCACTCCGCACCGCGGATCACATGGGTGATCTTCATCTCATAATCATCAACCATCGCCGCCAGGTGGTACAGCGCCAGGCCGTCCGACTTGACCAGGATGTAATCGTCGAGCTGGTTGTTTTCGACCGTCAGATCGCCGCGCAGCAGGTCATGACAGGTGATCGAACCTTCCAGCGGCGTCTTGAAGCGCACCACGTGCCTCTCCCCGCTGGCGGCGCGCCGGTCGGCTTCGGCGGCGGGCAGATTCCGACAGGTACGATCGTAATGCGGTTGCCCGCCGAGCCGCTTCTGCTCCTCGCGCATCGCGTTCAAGCGCTCGGGCGTACAGAAGCAATAGTACGCCTGGCCGCTCTCCACCAACTGGCGGGCATACTGCTGGTAGAGCGCCTTGCGCTCCGACTGGCGGTAAGGCCCGTATGGCCCGCCCACATCTGGCCCTTCATCCCATTCGATCCCCAGCCAGCGCAGGCTGGCCATCAATTCCTCTTCCGAGCCAGGCACGTAGCGCTTCTGGTCGGTATCTTCGATCCGCAGGATGAACTGGCCGCCGGTCTGGCG